>NZ_LDVA01000202.1:0-4773 GCF_050768715.1 Burkholderia sp. ZZQ-2
AGCGCGATCCGGGCGACGTGCGCGGCGCGTGGCTTCACGCCGCGACCTTGTCGCTGTCGTTCACGCGCTCGACGTTGATCGTGCCGGCGTGGAACGCGGCCAGCGACTCGCGGTGCGCGATGCTGACGATCGCGGCCTTCGGCAGCCGTTCGGCGAACAGGTGGTACAGGCGCGCCTCGTTGTCGGCGTCGAGCGCGCTCGTCGCTTCGTCGAGGAACAGGAAGTCGGGCTTGTGCAGCAGCACGCGCGCGCCGGCAAGGCGCTGCTGTTCGCCCGGCGACAGCACGCGGGTCCAGTGCGCGGTCTCGTCGAGGCGCTCGGCATAATCCTCGAGGCGGCATGCGCGCAGCGCGTCGCGGCAGGCTTCGTCGCTGAACGCGTCGGCCGTCGCCGGATAGGTGAGCGCGGCCTTCAGCGTGCCGATCGGCAGATAGCTCGTTTGCGGCACGAACATCATCCGCGCGCCGACCGGCGCGTCGATCGCGCCGTCGCCGAACGGCCAGAGCCCCGCGAGCGCGCGCATGAACGTGCTCTTGCCGGAACCCGACTTGCCGATCACGAGCCAGCGCGAGCCGGGCTCGATCGTGACGCTGCCGATGTTCGCGAGCGCGTTGCCGTTCGGCAGCGCGAGCTTGAGCGACGACGTCGACAGCTTCGCGCCGTCGACGTAATGCAGGTTGATGCCGCCGTGCTCGGTCGCGGGCGACAGGCTTTCCTTCAGGTGCGACGTGCCCATCACGCGCTTGAATTCGCGCAGACGGTTGACGGTGGCGCGCCATTCGACGAGGGTCGAGTAACTGTTGATGAACCACGAGAACGAATCGCTGACGGTGCCGAACGCGGACGAGATCTGCATCAGCACGCCGAACGAGAACGCGCCCGCGAAATAGCGCGGCGCGGCGACGACGAGCGGGAAGATGATCGCGATCTGCCCGTAGAAGCTCAGCACGAACGTGAGCCGCTTCGTGTACTTCATCACGCGCCACCAGTTGTCGCGGATGCGCATGAAGAGGTTTTGCGCGTTGCCGGTCTCGGTCTTCTCGCCGTCGTAGAACGCGATCTGCTCGGCGTTCTCGCGCACGCGGATCAGCCCGAAGCGGAAGTCGGCCTCGACGCGCTGCTGCTGGTAGTTGATCGACACGAGCGGGTGGCCGACCTTCTGGATGATCAGCGAGCCGACCACCGCGTACAGCGCCGCCGCCCACACCATGTAGCCGGGGATCGTGATCGGCGTCGCGCCGAGCGAGAACGTCAGTGCGCCGGCGAGCGACCACAGGATCGTGATGAACGACACGAGCGTGACGACCGTCGACAGCAGGTCGAGCGACAGTGCGAGCGTGGTCGTCGAGAACGACTGAAGGTCGTCGGTGATCCGCTGGTCGGGGTTGTCGGCGAGACGGTCACGTTCGATCCGGTAGAACGCGCGATCGCCGAGCCACTGGCCGAGAAAACGGTCGGTGAGCCACTGGCGCCAGCGGAAGCCGAGCATCTGCCGCAGGTAGCGACCGTACACGGCGAGGATGATGAAGGCGAACGCGAGCGCGGAGAACTGCATCAGCAGGTTCGGGAAGTCGTGGACGTCCTTCGACTGCAGCGCGTTGTAGAACTCCGCGTTCCACTTGTTGAGCCGGACGTTGATCCAGACCACGCAGAGGTTGATCGCGATGATCGCGACCAGCAGGCCCCATGCGATTTTCCATTCGGACGATACCCAGTAGGGCTTGATGAGGCTCCATGCGGATACCGGGCGCTCGTCCTGCGGCGCGTCGGAGGCGGAGCGGACGGGATCGATCGATTGGGTCATGTGCTTCCTGATGAGTAGCCGGCGCGCGGGCCGGGCGAAGCCGGGCGCGCGCCGCGATACGGCATGCCGGGACGCGGCGCCGACTGACGGCGGGCGTCCGGATGGTCGCCCGCGTGTCTTAAACGGCACTTAAGGCCGGCGGTGACGCGGCAACCGGCCGCTCGCGCGGCCGGCCTGCGGGCATTGTGCCAGAGCGGCGCGGCACGACGGCGAATTTGCCGCAAGGGGGACAGTTTGCGGCGCTTTCCGCTTTTATGGTCTAATGGCCGACGACGAAACAGGGGTGCTTTGTAGCGCGGCCGGCGGATGTTCCGGGCAGCGCAATGAGGCTGAGAAAGACCCTTCGCACCCGATCCGGGTAATACCGGCGAGGGAAGTTTCTGATCCCGCCGGGTCGCGCTGGCTGCCATCCCACATGGTCAGCGCCCGAGTCCCGCCCGGCCGGCCTTTGCTGCCGGTTTCGTCCTTTTGGGTACGCGCATTGCGCGTTACGGAAGGAATGATGACCGCACAATCTTCAGTCTTTTGCATGGTTCCCGGCCCGATGTCGCGTGCATTCGCATGCGGCGGCGCGTGCGCGTCGACGTTCGTCGAGCGCGCCCGTGCGGAGGGGGCGCGATGAACGTCCGGGACACCCGCCCCGATTTCGCGGTGCTCGGCGGCGGCCTCGTCGGCCGTCTGATCGCATGGCGGCTCGCAGGCGACGGCCATCGCGTCGCGCTTTACGAGCGCGGCGGCCCGGACGGCGAGCAGTCGGCCGCGTGGATCGCTGCCGCCATGCTCGCACCGCTCGCGGAAGCGGCGAGCGCGGAGCTGCTGATCACCGAGCTCGGCGCCGCGTCGCTCGCGCGCTGGCCGCAGTGGCTCGCGGAACTGCCCGAACCCGTCTTCTTCCAGCATCACGGCACGCTCGTCGTCTGGCATCACGCGGACCGCGCGGAGGCGCCGCTGTTCGAGCGGCGCGTGCGCGCGAACGCGCCGGCCGGCCTGTTCGACAGCGGTTTCGTGACCCTCGCCGGCGCGCAGGTCGACGCGGCCGAGCCGGTGCTCGCGGGCCGTTTCGCGCGCGGCCTGCTGCTGCCGAACGAAGGCCAGCTCGACAATCGCCAGGCGCTGCGCGCGCTCGCGGCCGGCCTCGCCGAGCGCGGCGTCGACCTGCACTGGCACGTCACGATCGACGATGCGAACCTGCCCGCCGCGCATTTCACGATCGATTGCCGCGGGCTCGGCGCGAAACCCGCGCTGCCCGCGTTGCGCGGCATCCGCGGCGAAGTCGCGCGCGTGCACGCCCCCGGCATCGGGCTCACCCGGCCCGTGCGGCTGTTGCATCCGCGCTACCCGCTCTATATCGCACCGAAGCAGGACGATCTCTACGTGATCGGCGCGACCGAGGTGGAGGGCGAGGACATGTCGCCCGTCAGCGTGCGCTCCGCGCTCGAACTGCTGAGCGCGGCGTTCTCCGTGCATCCGGCGTTCGGCGAGGCGCGCATCCTCGAACTCAATGCGCAGTGCCGGCCGACGCTGCCCGATCATCGCCCGGCGGTGATCTGGGATGGTGCGTCGACGCTCGCCGTCAACGGCCTGTACCGGCACGGCTTCATGATCGCGCCGGAAGTCGCGCACGCGGCCGTCGCGCTTGCCGAAGCCGCGCTCGGCGGCGCGTTCGGCGATCCCGACGCGTTCGCCGCGTGGCGCGGCGCCGAGCGCTGGCCGACGCTCCTTCATCACCGCAACGACGCGCGCCAGCCGGCCTGACGCGCACCGCCGACCGAATTCGACGAAGCCTCATGGACATCCAGATCAACCAACAGAACCTGACGTTGCCCGACGGCGCAACGGTGGCCGACGCGCTCGCCGCGTACGGCGCGCGTCCGCCGTACGCGGTCGCGCTGAACGGCAACTTCGTCGCGCGCACGCAGCATGCGGCGCGCGCACTCGCGGCGGGCGACAAGCTCGACGTCGTGCACCCGGTCGCGGGCGGCTGAGCGCCGCCGGTTCGTCCCCGCTCTTTCAGGAAAACGACATGACGTCCCTCACCTCCGCCGACGCGCTGACGCTGTACGGCGAAACCTTCGCAAGCCGCGTGCTGATCGGCACGTCGCGCTATCCGTCGCTGCAGTCGCTGTCCGATTCGATCACCGCGTCGCGCCCCGGGATGGTGACGGTCGCGCTGCGCCGCCAGATGACGGGCGGCACGGCCGAAGCCGGCTTCTTCGACCTGCTCAAGCGTCACGCGGTGCCGCTCTTGCCGAACACGGCCGGCTGCCAGACCGTCGCGGAAGCCGTGACGACCGCGCACATGGCGCGCGAGGTCTTCGGCACCGACTGGATCAAGCTCGAACTGATCGGCGACGACTACACGCTGCAGCCCGACCCGGTCGGCCTGATCGAGGCGGCCGCGCAACTGGTCAAGGACGGTTTCAAGGTGCTGCCGTACTGCACCGAGGATCTCGTGATCGGCCGGCGCCTGCTCGACGCCGGCTGCGAGGCGCTGATGCCGTGGGGCGCGCCGATCGGCACCGGCAAGGGCGTCGTGAACCCGTACGGGCTGCGCGTGTTGCGCGAGCGCCTGCCGGACGTGCCGCTGATCGTCGACGCCGGGCTCGGCGTGCCGTCGCATGCGTGCCAGGTGATGGAGTGGGGCTTCGACGGCGTGTTGCTGAACACGGCCGTGTCGCAGGCCACGCACCCGGAGATCATGGCGCGTGCGTTCGCGCAGGGCGTCGAGGCCGGCCGTGCCGCGTATCTCGCCGGGCCGATGGACGCGCGCGAGACCGCGCACGCCAGCACGCCGGTCGTCGGGATGCCGTTCTGGCACCAGGACGGGGGCGGCGCATGAGCGTGCGTTTCGCCGAGGCATTCTGGCCGCCGGCCGACGAACTGGCCGAAGCGGCCGAACGGATTCGCGCCCGGCTGGGCGACTGGCCGGACGCCGCCGCGCCGTGGCGGCTTTGCGTCGCGGTGCCCGA
>NZ_LDVA01000203.1:0-3962 GCF_050768715.1 Burkholderia sp. ZZQ-2
GCGCTCGCGCGATCTCGGCCGGGCGACCAGCTGAATGCCGTCGCGCGGGCGCAGCGAAATCGTCGCGCCCGTGTCGAGCGAACGACCAGGCACCGCGCTCAGATCGACGTGCTGCGCGACCACCGCGATCAGCACGCGGATCTGCAGCAGCGCGGTCTGATAGCCGATGCACTTGCGCATCCCGCCGCCGAACGGAAAGTACGCGTACTTGTGCCGCGTCGGCGCGTGCGACCCGAAGTTTTCCGGATCGAATGCGTCCGGGTTGGCCCACAGCGCCGGATGACGATGCGTGACGTACGGCGACATGAATACCGACGAACCGGCCGGCACGTGATAACCGCCGATCTCGTCGTCGTCGACCAGGTCGCGCGTGAAGCCCCAGATCGGCGGATAGAGCCGCAGGATCTCGTCGACGGTCTGCACCAGATACGGCAGGCGCGCGATGTCGTCGGCCGCGGGCGCCCGCCCGCCGAGCACCGCATCGAGTTCCTCGCGCAGCCGGCGCAGCACGTCCGGATGCTGCGCGAGCGCATAGAGCCCCCACGCCATCCCGCTGCCGGTCGTTTCGTGGCCGGCCAGGAACACCGTCATTACCTCGTCGTGCACCTCGCGCTCGGTCAGCGGCGCGCCCGTGTCGGGGTCGCGCGCGGCGAGCAGCAGCGCGATCACGTCGCTCGTCTCGCAGCGTCCCGCGCGATGCTCGGCGACGATCGCATCGACGATCGTGTCGATCCCGCGGCGCGCGCGTGCGATCCGGCGGTTGAACGGCGTCGGCATCCAGCGCGGCACGAAGTCGTTCATGTTGCCCTGCGGCATCATCGCCTCGATGCCGAAGCGCACCGCCGGCCCGACCTCGTCCGCATGCCGCGAGATGTCCGCGTTGAACAGCATCAGCCCGAGCATGCGCAGGCTCACGCGCATCATCTCCTCGACCGCGTCGAACGGCGCATGCGCGGGCCGCTTCAGCCAGCGCTCGACGAGCGCGAGCGCCGCGTCGCCGACGGCCGCCGTATGCGATTCCACCTGCTTGCGGTGAAAAAGCGGCTGCACGACCCGCCGGTGACGCCGCCAGAACTCGCCGTCCGTCGTCAGCAGGCCGTCGCCGAAGAACATCTTGAAGTTGTCGTAGAAGCGGCCGCGCACGTAGTTGCGGTGATTGTCCTGCAGCACGTGCTGGACGCCGTCCGGATGCGCGAGCGCATGCGTGAGGAACGGGCCCAGCCGGTTGCGGGCGATGTCGCCGTACTGCTGCTGAAGCTTCAGCAGCATCGTGACGGGATTGCGCTTGTATTCCGCGAGGTTGCCCATCACGACGCTGCCGCGCGGGCCGGGCGCGAGACGCTTCGTGCTCATGCCGACACCTGCTCGGAAGCCGCATGCGCGGCGAGCCGCGCGTCGATCTCGCCGCGCGTGGCGAACGCGCCGGTCACGCGGTGCACGTAGCCGGTCACGATGCCCGTCACGTCGCGCATCTGCATCAGGATGCGGCCGTCCGGGCGCACCGCGACGAACCGGTTGCCGCTGCTCGCCGGCCCTTCGAGCGCGAAGGCGCGCGGCGTCACGCGCAGCGCGATCGACGCGTGGCGGGCGGCCAGCTCGCAGTCGTTGCCGGCTTCGTACAGGTCGATGCGGCCGATCGACATCGGCGCCGCGAGCGGGATGTAGTCGCCGGCGACATGATCGAGCGCCGCCACGCGCGCGAGCCCGTCGAGCAGGATGCTCGGCACCACGAAGCGCGAGAACACCGGATCGCCGTCCGGCACGTTCAGCCGGAAGCGCGCCTGCTTGCCCGTTTCGCTCATGCCGGTGTCGGTCGTCGACACGAACATGCCGGTCAGTCTCACGGGCGCCGCGTCGAAGTGATACGGATCGGCGACGGGCACAAACGTCCCGCCCGGCGGTTCGCTCCATACCGGTGCCGGCGCGTAGGCCGCGGCCAGGCGCACGGTGATCTCGAAGTGCGGCTTGTCGCGCACGAGAACCTGGCCGCCGGGCGCCAGCACGTCGCCGGAGATCCGCACGTGCACGAGCACGGCGTCGCCGTCGCGCGCGGCGATCCTCGCGTGGATGCGCTTCACGCTCGGCCGCTTCGCATCGTAGACGCGCAGGAAGTGCAGGAACGCCGCGTCCGCGAATCCGACGACCTTGAGCCCCGGCACGAGCCGCAGCGCGGCTTCGGCGGCCACTTCGGGCACGAACGTGCCCGGCAGCGTCGGAAAGCCGTTGACGACGTGATGCTGCAGGTACGCGTCGCGCTCGAGATCGAACACCCGCTCGAAGGTCACGCTGTCGTCCGTGCGCGCCAGCTCGCGGCCGAGATAGAAATCCGGATCGCGCGGCGTGGCGACGCGGGGCACCGCTTCAGCTTCGTCGAGATCGAAGTAGCCGGGCAGGTGCGTCTCGATCGCCCGTCGCTCGGCCTCGCCCAGATGCACGGACATCGCCGCGCGCTCGCCGAGACCGAGCTCGCGCATGAAATGATGCTGCCCTTCCGCTGTGCGCATGCTCGTGAACAGGCCGCTCTTCTCGAGAAACGCGCGCGTGACCGGATTCGAGCCGAGCCCCACCGAGCGCCACAGCGTCCAGCCGATCGTGAATTCGTCGTGGCCGCGCGCCGCGCGGTGATACGACGCCTGCGTGTTCAGGAAGTCGTTGCCCGACGCGTAGTCGGTTTCGCCGGCCTGGCCCGTCAGGCCGATGAACGACCCGAAGTTGCACCACAGGCGCGGCTGCCGGGCGCCGAACGCGTCGCGCAGGTTCCAGTAGCCGCGCACCTTGATGTCGCGCACCGCGACGAAGTCGTCCAGCGACTTCACGAGCACCGACGCGGAACGGTTCAATCCGGCCGCGTTGACCAGCAGGTCGACGCGCGGCTCGCGCGCGAGAATCGTGTCGATGGCCGTGCGCAGGCTGTCGGGGTCCAGCACGTCGGCGCGCAGGTACGTCACGCGATGCGCGCCGCTGAATGCGCGCATCGCCTCGATGTTCATGCACGCCGTGCGTGCGTCCGCGCGCCGCTCGAACGCGCGGATGATCGCCGGCAGTGGCTGCTCCGGATGCCGTGCCTTCTGCTGGCGGATGTAATCGGGGCGGCTCTTCGCGAACGCCTCGTCGTCCATCGCGAGCAGGTCCGCATCGACCTCGTCGAGCGCGCTGCTGCCGATCAGGTACAGCGTCGGGCGCACATGCGCGGCCAGCGTCTTCATCAGTTCACCGGTGATCCCGCGGGCGCCGCCGACCGCGACGACGACCGCGTCGGGCCCGAGCGCCAGGCGCTCGTCCGCGCGCAGCTCGCCCGCGTCCTCGATCACGCGCGGCGTGCGGCGACGCCCGCCGCCCAGCGCGACGACCGGCAGCCAGTGTTGCGCGCCGCTTTCGCGCTCGGCATCGCGCAGCGCGTCGGGCAGCGAGCGGGCGTCGGTCAGCACGGCCACCGGACGCGCTTCCGGCATCTCGATCGCAAGCGCCTTCACGAGACCGGTGTAGAGCCCGGCATCCGGATGCGGCACCTCGCCCGCGAGCGCATCGAGCAGCAGCACGACGAAGCTGCCGTCGCGCTTGAGCGCCGCATGGCAATGCTTGATCGCGAGGAACGCGAGATCGTGCAGCGCGAGCCGCGCGGGCGCGGCCGGCGCCGCGGCGCCCGGCGCGAGCGTGCCGGCATCGAGCGACGTCAGCACGCGTACGTGGCCGATGTCGTCGGGCAGCCCGTCGAGCACCGTTTCGTCGATTCGCTCGATCCAGTGCCAGCCCGGCCGGTTCGCGGCGAACGGACGCGTCGACAGCACCACGCAGCCGGGGCCCGGATCGGCCTGCGCGGCGAGCGCTTCCGGCAGGTCGGTGACGATCACGCAACGCGGCGCGATGAACGGCGTCGACCGCCCCGCGGGCCGCCACGGCGCATCGCGCCATTCGATCCGGTATCGTGCGACGCCGAGCGGCTCGCCGTCGGCCGCGACGCC
>NZ_LDVA01000204.1:0-3320 GCF_050768715.1 Burkholderia sp. ZZQ-2
ATCGCGGCCGGCGCGGCGTGCATCAGGGGTTGATGTACTGGAACAGCGACAGGTTCTGCAGCTGCGCGTAAGCCTTCTGCGAGCCCGTCAGCGCGTTCTGCATCTGCAGGAACTGGCTGATCGTCGACACCATGTTGGTGCTCGTCAGGTCGGACAGGTTGCTGGTGACCTGCAGCGTGTTGGTCTGGTTCACGGTCTGCATCGCCTTGATTTCCTGCTCGCGGCCGCCGACCGACGCCTGCACGGTGAGGACGTTCGTCATCATGTTGTTCAGCTTCGTCGTGCCGGTGGTCATCGCGTTCGCGAGCGAGGCCGCGGCGGACGTGTTGCTGCTGATCGGCACCTTCAGCGCGGCGATCATCGAGTCGAGCGCCGCGAACACGTCGGTGCCGGCCTTCGGCGCGGGCGTGACGGTGAACGTGTCGCCGGACGCCGGCGTTCCCGACACCGGCACCGACAGGCCGTTGCCGAGCGCGATCCCGGCGCCGGCCGAATACGGCTGCGCGGCGGTCGTGGTCGGCGGCACCACGGTGTTGTCGGTGACCGTATAGGTCGGCGCGGCGGCCGTGCCGCCGAACGTGATCGTGAACTGGTGCGTGTTGGTCGCGGCCGACGGGCTCGTGATCGACACCGCGCCGATCGTGCCCGTGCCCGTGTTGCCCGCGCCGGCGAGCGGCACCGGCTGGCTGCCGAGCATCGGCACCGACAGGAACACGTTCGCGCCGTTGTCGCCCTGCGAGATCGCGCGCGTATCGGCGATCTGCACCTGCCGCGTGCCCGTGTCGCCGCTGTAGGTCACGCCGCCGCCCGGCGCGTTCGAGAACGGCGCCGTGGTCGACTGGAAGCCCGAAAACAGGTAGTTGCCCGAGCCGTCGGTCGAGTTCGCGAGCGTCAGCAACTGGTCGCGATAGCCCTGCAGCTGCGTCGACAGCGCCGCGCGGTCGCTGTCGGACAGCGAGCCGTCGCCGGCCTGGATCACGACCGTATGGATGTTGTTCAGCAGGTTGTTGACGCTGATGAGCGTCTGGTCTTCCTTCTGCAGCGACGACAGCGCGGCGTTCTGGTTCGACGCATACTGCGACAGCGTCGCCGACGTCATCGACAGCTGCACCGCCTGCGCGGCGCCGAGGGGGTTGTCGGCAGGCGTCGAGAGGCTCACGCCGCTCGAGATCTGCTGGTACAGCTGCGAGAGCTGCGCCTGCTGATCGTTCATCTGCGCGACGTTCATCTGGTAGAACTGCGTGGTGGAAATCCGCATCGCATCGATCCCCGAAATCAGTTGAACAGGCCGAGCACGGTCTGGAACAGCGTCGACGCGGTCTGGATCACCTTCGCGTTCGCCTGGTAGAGCTGCTGGTACTGCATCAGGTTGGCCGCCTCTTCGTTCTGGTTCACGCCCGACACCGACTGCTGCGCCTGCGTGATCTGGCCGATCAGCGAAGTCTGCGCGGCGCTCGACGACTTCAGCTGGCTCGTCGTGTTGCCGATGCCGTTCACGTAGCTCGCGTACGCGCCCGTCAGCGTGGTCGAGCCGTTGCCGAACGATTTCGCGCTGACGAGCTTCGACAGCGCAAGTGCGTTGCTGCCGTCGTTCGTGCCGCCCGTGTTCGGCGCGACCGTGAACGTGTCGCCGGCCGTGGGCGCGCCCGACACCGTGACCGTGACGCCGGCCGTCAGCGTGATCGGCGTCCCGGACTGGTACGGCTGCGCCGCGCTGGTCGTCGGCGGCACGGCCGTGTTGTCGGTGACCGTGTAGGTCGGGCTGGCGGTCGTGCCGCCCATCGTGATCGTGTAGTTGTGCGGGTTGGCCGCGGCCGTCGCGCTGGTGACCGTCAGCCCGCCGATCGTGCCGGTGCCCGTGTTCGTCTTGGCGGCCGACGGCACGTACGGCGACGCCGCCGCGATCGCGGAGCCGTTCGACGTCGCGAGGCCGAAGCCGTTCAGCGCGCCGCGCGTCGGCTGCACGGTGAACTTGTCGCCGGCGTTCATCGCGCCGGACGAGAACGAGAAGTTCAGCCCGCCGATCGAGGCCGGCATGCTAGCCGACTGGCCGACCACCGCGCCGCTCGCGCGGTCGGTCAGCGTGTAGTTCGTGCCGTCGTACGACAGCGTGTAGTCGCTCGTGGTCGGCTGCGACGCGTTCGCGAACGACACGGACAGCGCCGCGTTGCCGGTATTGCCCTGGTTCGCGTACGTGATCGGCGTGCCGGTGGTGAACAGGTTGCCGCCGACGTTGCCCGACAGGTCGATGCCGAGCGCGTTCTGCGCGTTGACCTGCGCGGCGAAGCTGGTCGCGATCGCGCCGAGCTGCGCTTCGGCCGGGTCGAGCGTCTGGCTGCGGAACGCGAGCAGGCCGCCGAGCGTGCCGCCCGACAGCGACGCGTCGGACAGCGCCTGGTTCGGCCCCTGCGGGTTCGCGCCGGCGATGCCCTGCGACACGACGGTCAGCTCGCTCGGATCGGACGGCGACGTGACGGCCGCGAGCTGGTAGCTCTTGTTCGCGACGACGAGCGGCGTGCCGCCCGCGAGAAACACGCTGTAGCCGTCGCTGTTGCGCACCACCTGCACGCCCGCGAGGTTCGACAGGTTCGACACCGCGAGGTCGCGCTGGTCCATCAGCTGGTTCGGCGGCTGGCCCTGGCTGCTCGCGGACGCGATCTGCTGGTTCAGCTGCGCGATCTGCGCGGTGTACGCGTTGATCTGCGTCACGGTGCTCGTGAGCTGCGTGTTCACGCTCTGGCGCAGCGCGTCGTACTGCTGGCCGGCCGCCGTGATCTGGTTCGCGAGCGTCTGCGCATTGCTCATCGCGGTCTGCCGCACCGACGCGTCGGACGCGCTGTTCGCGACGTTCTGCATCCCGGTGAAGTAGTTCGTGATCGCGGTCGAGATGCCGGACGTCGGGCTGCCGATGTAGTTGTTCAGCTGCGTGACGAGCGAATACCACGTCGACAGCGCGCCGCTCTGCGTCTGCGCACCGTTCAGCTGGTCGCTCAGGTACTGGCTGTACTGCCGCTGCACGGTGACGGTGTTCACGCCCTGCGGCATGTAGCCGCTGCTCGTGTACTGGCCGCTTGCCTCGGCATAGACGGGGCGTTCGACCGAATAACCCGGCGTCGCCGCGTTGCTGATGTTCTGGCCGGTCGTCGTGAGGCCCCAGAGCGCGGCATTCAGGCCGCTGACGCCGAGGTTCATGAGTGTGTTGGACATGCGCGATCCTGATGAGCCGGCCGCGCTGCGGCCGCCGGGTTGCGTGACTCCCGGTATAACGGCCGCGGATCGAAAAAATTGAGGAAAAAATGCACGCGCGACGCGCGCTCGCG
>NZ_LDVA01000205.1:0-11736 GCF_050768715.1 Burkholderia sp. ZZQ-2
CGCGATTCTCGAGCTGCTCGCGCGCAACCTGTCGAACAAGGAGATCGCGGTGGCGCTCGCCGTCGGCGAGGAAACCGTGAAGTGGCACCTGAAGAACCTGTTCGGCAAGCTCGACGCCAGCTCGCGCAAGCATGCGGTGCGCCGCGCGCTGGTGCTCGGCCTGCTCGAAAGCGCGCCGTAACGCCGGTTTCGCCGATCGGGCGGCGCTCCCGCCCCCACCTCCCGCGATTCTCCGCAACCCTGCCCCCCGCGTATGGGGGGGAGCGGCCGCCCGCCGTTGCGTAGTCTTTCCGCATGGCTCACGCGGGCGCCGCCTGTCGCGTCTTCCCGCCCGCCTCGTTGCTTCCCCGCTTCACCCGGACGGGCTCGACCCCGTCCGGTCCAATACGACCCTGGAGACTTCATGAAGACGAAACTGGCCGCGCTCGCGGCGCTTGCCGGCTGTTCGGCGCTCGCGCACGCGCAATCCTCCGTCACGCTCTACGGCGTGATCGACACGGGCCTGCTGTACCAGAGCACGTCGGCGGCGTCGTTCAGCCCCACCGCGCCGAATACGGGCAAGGTGTTCCGCATGAAGGACGGCGGCATCTACTCGAGCTTCTGGGGCATCAAGGGCAGCGAGGACATCGGCGGCGGCTACAAGGTCAACTTCAAGCTGCAGGGTTCGTTCGACAGCGGCACCGGCAAGCTGCAGCTGAGCGATACGCCGGGCGCCGTCGCGATCTTCAACCAGGTCGCGTCGCTCGGCGTGTCGGGCCCGTTCGGCACCTTCACGGCCGGCCGCCAGATCGTGCCGATGATCTACGCGATGGCCGACACCGACGTGCGCAACGCGCAGTTCTTCGGCAGCGTGCTGACCGCGTGGCTCGGCCTGAACACGGTGGCCGGCTGGCCCGGGACGAGCACCAACGGCGCGATCGGCGCGCTGTACGACAGCAATGCGCTCGTCTATCAGTCGCCGGTGTTCGCGGGCGCGTCGATCGCGCTCGAATACGCGCCGGGCGGCGTGGCCGGGCAGTTCCAGGGCGGCACGCGCGAATCGGTCGTGCTCAAGTATTCGAACTACGGGCTGAACGCGTCGGCCGTCTACTACAACGGGCACGACACGAACCCGGCGCCGGGCGTCGCGCCGACCGGCGTCGACAACAACCGCTTCGTCTACGTCGGCGCGAAATACACGATCCGCGACTTCTCGGTGTCGGCGTCGTACGGCAACGGCCGGAATCCGTCGCATGCGGACAAGGTGAACCTCGACATGCTGTCGGCCGGCATCGGCTATCGCTTCACGCCTTTCCTTCAGGTGAGCTCGGCCGTGTATTACCTGAAGGATCGCAACGTCTCGGCGAACAAGTCGACGTCGGTCGTGCTCGCGGCCGACTACAGCCTGTCGAAGCGCACGACGGTCTATGCGCAGGTCGGCCACGTGAACAACCGCGGCACGATGGACCAGATGCTCGTGTACGGGCAACCGGTCGCGCCGGGCGTCGGCACGACGGCCGCGATGGTCGGGCTGCGGCACAATTTTTGATGGCGGCCGGGCGTGCGGCGGACGTGTGGCGGCCATTGGTGACCCTTGGCGGCCGTCGCGCGCGGCCGTCGTCGGCATCGATCGCCGGGATCGGCTACAGTGGGCGTTTTCGGCGCGCGCCGTCCCGCCGCCGCGCCACCGGTCGTGGCGCGCGGCAGCAAGGACGGTGCGCAAGTCATTCACTTCGACGAGCGAACCTTCATGCCCGATCTGTCCGCCTTCCCGATCACGCAAAAGTGGCCGGCCCAGCATCCCGACCGTCTCCAGCTCTACTCGCTGCCGACGCCGAACGGCGTCAAGGTGTCGATCATGCTCGAGGAAACCGGCCTGCCGTACGAGCCGCACCTCGTGCGCTTCGACACGAACGACCAGTTCTCGCCCGCGTTCCTGTCGCTGAATCCGAACAACAAGATCCCGGCGATCATCGATCCGGACGGCCCCGACGGCAAGCCGCTGCCGCTGTTCGAATCGGGCGCGATCCTGATCTATCTCGCGGACAAGACGGGCCAGCTGATCCCGAAGGATCTCGCGGGCCGCTACGAGACGATCCAGTGGGTGATGTTCCAGATGGGCGGCATCGGGCCGATGTTCGGCCAGGTCGGCTTCTTCCACAAGTTCGCCGGCCGCGACTACGAGGACAAGCGCCCGCGCGACCGCTACGTCGACGAGTCGAAGCGCCTGCTCGGCGTGCTCGACGCGCATCTCGCGAACCGCCAGTGGGTGATGGGCGATACCTACACGATCGCCGACATCGCGATCTTCCCGTGGGTGCGAAATCTTGTTGGTTTCTATGAAGCGGGCGATCTGGTCGGCTTCAGTGAATTCCGCAACGTCAAGCGGGTGCTCGATGCGTTTGTTGCGCGTCCGGCCGTTGCGCGTGGGCTTAATATTCCGGCGCGAGGCTGAGCGGCTGGGTGGGTCGCGCGTTGTCCGGCCCGCGTAGCTGTGGACTTGAAACGCCCGCCGCATTGGGCGGCGGGCTTTCGGGGGCTTTGCGATTTTCCGGGGAATGCTGGGGAGACGGTCGGTGTTCGGTCAGAAGCAGCCGCTCAGTAGGTGAAGGAATACAAATTTCTTTGCGCTCAAGGGGAGCCAACCAACGATGCATAGAATGGAAGCTTCTCATTTCTATCTTGGCCGGATAACTGACACCTCCCGATTTTCAAGCTTTCTCGCAGAACACTACGGCGAGGATGAAAGTCGACCAGTTTCCGAGTTCTACGGCTCCCAAGGTGAGTTCTTCTGTGACCATGACTTCATGGAAACAGGGCTGCGACAGTCGGGTACTTCACTGGAAGAGTTCTTTGCACCTCACTCGTACTCGGACAAATGGTCGGAAGCGCTATGTGAAGCGGCGCGCGCCGCAAATTTGGGAGATGCGAACGCGCTGATTTTCATAAATTGCGAACAGATAAAATCGCCAAGGTCAGTGCAAGGCGAAGGATTCGAACTGGTCTACATCGGAATGTTCGAGTATCCAATTTGAGCTTCTCGAACTTGGTTTCGCCTGATGCGACGCCTACTGCTGGGCGACCGCTTTCGGCCAGTTTCGGTCACTCGACCTCGGCACATAGATCGCCGACAATCGTGGCGACTCATTCACTCAAGCTCCACATCGATGAAAGTATCCCGGGATTTCGGAATTGTTGTCCGGCGGGCCGCGCTTTCGGCCAAGAACGTCGACCTGTCAATGGTCATGACCGAATTCAATCTTGGTAGATACTTTGACGAATCTGACAATCTGGTATCGCTTGGTCCTTTTTTTGGAGGTGATGCAGCCGACGAATGCATGAGATCTCTGGAAAAGCTTGGCCTCACGTATATCGAAGACTTTTTTATCTTCGAGGGGTTTGTGCCAGACTGGTGCTCGTTCGAGGTATTCTGAACGCGGCCACAGCGAGATGCGCCGGGCTTCGGCCAGAAACGGACCTTCACACCCGCATCTAAATTGTTGATAATTGCCACCTGTACGGCCGAATGCAGGGCAACGGGGTTTCAATCTTTTAGACAAGGAGCAAGCATGTTGACGATGACTCGTGAGAATGTCGCGTGGTTTGAGTCGCAAGTGATTGTGACGGTTGCTCGTGATATCGAAGTCTCGGACTATGAGTTTTACATGCCTTTCGAACTTTACGACATGATTGAAGCCTGCAACCCGGCAGTTTTCAAGAATCTGGAGACCTTCCTCCAAGCATATCGCGAATGGTGGAAGTTCCAGGAAGAACACGAGGGTGAGCTTTCGGCCGGGGGCCTCTCTCCTAAAAATTTTGAGAAGAACATGGAACTGACGGATAGGCGGGATTCCACTCGAAAGACACTGATCGATTCTGTGAAGTCATAAGATGCAAATGATTACAGAAACGGAATTCGTGCTTAACCTTTGCCTTATTCAGGGTGACAAAAAATGATTAGGCGTTGGCTGTTCGCACTACTGGTATTGGCGAAGGTTGACAGTGTTTCGGCTGAGCCAAGCGCATATGCCTGTGTCGTCGAACAGTCTGCAGGTCTGCATTACGACAGTAAGACAACCACGTGGGCGCCCAAAGCGTTCAAGCCCGGTAAGGAATTTGTGTTGCGTCGATTAACTGAAGACGATTCGAAAATCGCCGAGTACCGTACTTTGCTCAACCGCGATCCGAAGGCAAACTGGGCCTTCTTTGACGGAAAAATGCTCTTGGCGACATGTGTCGAAAACGACTTCACATTTGGCAGCTATGTCGGCCCGGGTTAGCCGACGCTAACTTTGACAAGGATTCGCGCAGATTTGAACTTGTGTATCGGGGTGCGTATACAAGCCAAGGCTACTGGCAACAACTTAAGCGGGAAGACTCAAAGCAGTACGAGTCGCTTCTGGCTTCGGGGCGTGGCGGGGATGCCGAGCGTCCCGATGATCTGAGCATTCAAATTGGCAAGTGCAGCCCAGATCGCTAGCAGAATCGCGTCCAGCTGACCGCCCTCGCACTGCTTGCTCGACCCGCCACTTGGGCACTGCATTGGAAGGCAGCCTTCGGTGGAGCTAAATGTCTGAATCGGGTCGATCTGCGCCGGTCATGCGTCACCGAGCGGCGGCCGGCCGCGCTCGGCCAGAAGCAGCCATCCGCAGCATTCATTCGGCGCACTCCGAATGTTTCACCCAGAAAAATGATACTTTTGCATCCATGAATCATCTTTCATTGGGTGGAAGATTAAGTGGATAGACTGGAAGCAATGTCGATCGTGCTGCTCACGATCGAAAAAGGTAGCCTCACTGCGGCCGCGAAGGCTTTGAACATGCCGCTCCCGACCGTCAGCCGGAAGGTCACGGAACTCGAAGAGTACCTAGGCACGAAATTGCTGCATCGTTCAACGCGCAAGCTGACCTTGACCGATGCCGGCCAGGCTTACGTCGAGTCCGCCAAACGCATCTTGGAAGAGATCGAGGAAATCGAACGAGCTGCGGCCGGCGAGTACACCACTCCACGCGGAGAGCTGGTTCTCACCGCGCCGGTGCTGTTTGGCCATATGTACATCCTGCCCATTGTCACGGACTTCCTGGCTGCCTATCCCGAGATCAACGTCCGGTTGGTTCTCTCCGATCGGAACCTTCATCTCTATGATGACCACGTTGACATGGCCGTTCGCATCGGCACCTTGCCGGACAGCAACATGATCGCGACCCGTGTTGGTGCTATGGATACACTGGTGTGCGCTTCGCCGGACCTGCTAGCTGCGCACGGCAAACCCAAACACCCGACTGACCTGGAAAAGCTTCCGTGCGTCGTTTTCACTGGCCCTTCCACCGCAACATGGTGGTTTCGGGATCCGGCAACCAAACGTGATTTCAATGTCAACATCATTCCGCGCCTGTCCGTCACCACTGCTGAGGCTGCCGTACAGGCAGCGCTCCGTCGCACCGGTTTGACGAGGGTGTACCGCTACCACTGCGATGCCGCGCTCCGCACCGGGGAGCTTGTCCACGTCCTTCCGAAGTTCGATGTCGAGTCGATTCCTGTCAGTCTCATCCACGGAGAGCGCGGGCTGTTGCCGCTCAAGATGAGGGTCTTCCTCGACTTCGCAACCGACCGGTTGCGCTCGGCGATGTCGGAGCTGGGTAAGGCCTGACGGGCGTTCGCTCTACCGAATGCGCCCCTTTCCCATTCCTCGATACTTTCGTTGAGTGGAAGGTCGGTTCTCGAAAATAGCCAATTATTGTTTTGGGCGGAAGTCCCTACTATCTCTCCTACCGAAGCCGCAGTGGCTCGGATCAACGGAGAAATCTCATGGCCCGCCTTGCAATCCCCTCGAAAGAAGCTGCTCCCGCCAAAGCGCAACCGATCCTCGCGAACTACGAAAAAGTTCTCGGCGTGATCCCGAACTTCTTCGCCCTGATCTCGCAATCCCCCGATGCACTGAAGGCGATCGCCGACATGCACGGCGCGCTCGGCAGGAGTCTCGGTCACAAGACCCGGGAACGCATCCACGTGATGACCGCCGAAGTGAACGGCTGCAACTACTGCCTGTCGGCGCACACCTATCTCGGCGCCAAGCTGCAGGGGCTGACGCCGGAAGACATGGAGCTCAACCGCGACGGTCATTCGACCGATCCCAAGGCCGACGCCGCGCTGCAGTTCGCCTACAAGATCGCCACGTCGCGCGGTCACATCGAAGACGCGGATGTCGAAGCCGTGCGTGCTGCGGGTTACACCGACGAGCAGATCGTTGACATCGTCGCCGAGACCGCGTTCAGCTTCATCACCAACCTCTTCAACAACACGTTCAAGACCGACATCGACGCGACATTCCCGCCGCTTCAGACCCGGGCCCGTGAGGCCGCCTGAAGCCCGGGCGGACTGGGCGCCGTATGACGCGTCCGGCTGCCTGGTCTCGATGGCTGGTTGCTCCGTTCTGACCATGCGCAATTCTCCATGCGCGCGTGGTCGGTCGGAACACGTCTATTGAAGCAATCACGTTGGATTGTCGCGCCTGACGGGCGCGGCGATTCGTGAAGGAACCGTCGATGTCCCGTTTGCACATCTCTACGCGAGACGATGCTCCAGTCGAGAGCAAGCCGATACTGGACGTTGTCTATCAGAAGCTGGGCGTCGTGCCGAATTTCTACCGTCTCATCGGCAGCAGCCCGGTCGCATTGGCAGCATTTGCGGCTTTTCAGGACGGCCTGTCCACCACGCTCGATTCCAGGAACCGTGAGCGCATTGCGTTGGCGGTTGCGCAAGTCAATGGATCGGACTACTGCCTGTCCGCGCATCGTTTTCTCGCCACCAACTTCGCAAAGCTATCCCCGGACGAAATTGAACTTTACCGCAGCGGTGGATCGAAGGCTCCGAAGGCCGAAGCGGTCGTGAAATTCGCTGCGAGCGTAGCCAGACGGCGCGGTCATATCGACTTTCCCGTTGTGGCCGACCCGGCACATCGACCGCATGCGGCAGAGGTCCGATGAATCATGGACCATCCGCGCTTCGTAGATCCGCGTATAGCGAAGGGACGAGCAAGATCCATTTCAGACGCGACGTCTCAGTTCACGTTTCTCAGGGTATTTGATGGCGCGATAAAGCGGGTATCAAAGCAATGGCGACCCGGGATGAGCGGCAGGAAGGCATTCCGCTACATGGAACGTGTGCTGAAGCCAGAACTCGACAAGCACCTGGTCACGTTTCCGCTGATACGCCTTGGCGAAATGACCCTGTACTGCGGATTGTTCGAGCAACGTGGCGCCACTGGCGGGCTGGATTTCTTCTTCCTTGTCTGTTCGTCAGCGGCTCGGCCGGAAGACGGTCTCATGTACCGGATCGAGGTTAGCCAGCATGCGATGCAACGGATCATTCAGCGGACGGGCCGAACTGGCGAGGACGAGGTTCGCACACGCCTCTACACCGCCATGGCGAATATTTATTGGTTGCAGCCGTGGATCTACCGGGAGAAATGGTTGCAGTTGGGCCTCGCGTGCGAAGAAGGCGTATTTATTGGTGAAGTGCGAGACGACTGCTACAGCATCAAGACGTTCATCCCGGCGATCGACAACGGCAGGCCGTCGCGATGGCGCGATTTACATGCCGACCTGTGGCCCCGGATCCAGCAACGCGTTCCCCGCGACAAGACGTACGAAGCGGATCAAAGCTCGATCGGCGACTGGTATTTTTTCGCGGATGGGCTGACGCGGCGTTATCCCTTTCTGCTGAAGCCTTATGTACCGGGACACGATTATCTAGATGCGGCGTGGGCGAGTCGCCCGGTTGACTCTGGAAATATTTGAGGGGTAGCCGGAGCGTCACAGGCCGCGCGCGGCAACGGACAGTTCAGTGCGTGAGATTCGCCTGCCGATACCCCATGTAGCCTCCGGAATCACCAGACGCCATCAGAAGGTGGCGATGAGACTTACTCCGGAGCGTGATCCTTGCCGTCCTTCGAAAGTTCGAGCAACGCGGCCATGGCCCGCTTATACGGCCCGAGATCGCTGTTTGCCGCCTGCAGGATGAGCGCCCCTTGCAGGCGGGCAACCCAGTCCTCCGCGAAATGCCGCGCCCGTGCCGGCGACATGCCGCTTTCACGCGCCAAAGCTTCGATGGCGTCGATCCAGTGCGAAAACGCCAGCAACAAACCCTGTTTCGCAACCGAGCCAATATTGGCCGTGGCGAGTTGACCGAGCACGCAGGGGGCGCGCCCACCGACGTACATCTGGTCCAGCGTGGCCACGATTTTGCGAATGCGGGCCTTTAGCGTGCCGGACGATCGCGCCGCGTTCAGGATTTCGCTGTCGATTACCGCTGTCGCGCGCTCCAACACAGCCTCGGCCATCTGCTCCTTTCCGTCGGGGAAGTGGTGATAGAGGCTCGACTTGCCGAGACCGGTTGCGCGCGACAGATCGGTGATCGACGCACCCTCGAAGCCGCGATCCCGGAACACCGTGAACAGCCGGTCAATGATTTCGTCCTTCGATGCCTGAGCAGTGGCCATAGATCTTTTCGCTTCCCCAAAAGTACTGATCGTTCGGTACAAGCGGAAGGGTAAGTTGCCTCGCTCGTTAAATCAACCCTTGACGTCCGCAATTTACGGACGTACTGTACCGATCGTTCGGTACAGATAATTCAGGCCGACGCCTCTTTCCGTGATTCAGGAGATTTTCGATGTCCACACTCGTGACGTATCAAACCACCTCCGTCGCCGATCGTCGTACCGGCTCGGCCCTCAATCTGTTCTACCGGGAAGCCGGCCAGAAGGACGCGCCCGCGGTGCTGCTGCTGCACGGTTTCCCGACTTCGAGCCACCAGTATCGCGGGCTGATCGAGCGTCTCGCCGACAAGTACCGGGTGATCGCGCCGGACCTGCCCGGTTTCGGCTTCTCCGACGCCCCGGAAGCGAAGACGTTCGGCTACACCTTCGACCATCTCGCGGAAGTGATCGAGCGCTTTACCGACACGCTCGGCCTGACGCGCTATGCGCTGTACGTTTTCGATTACGGCGCGCCGGTGGGCTTCCGCCTGGCTGCGTCGCGCCCGGATCGCGTGTCCGCACTCGTCTCGCAGAATGGCAACGCGTACGAGGAAGGCCTGAGCGACGGCTGGAATCCGATGCGTGCTTACTGGCAGGACCCGTCCGATGCGAACCGTGAGCAACTGCGCGGTTTCCTGACGGCCGGCACCACGCAGTTCCAGTACCAGCATGGCGAGGCGGATACGTCGCATATTGCGCCGGAGAGCTACACGCTCGACCAGCACTTCCTCGACCGCGCGGGTAACGACGATATCCAGCTCGACCTGTTCGGCGACTACAAGGCGAACGTCGCAGCCTATCCGCGCTTCCACGAATACTTCCGCACGCATCGTCCGCCGACGCTGGCGGTGTGGGGCAAGCACGATCCGTTTTTCCTGCCTGCGGGAGCCGAGGCATTCAAGCGTGATATCCCCGATGCCGAGGTGCATTTCGTCGATGGCGGCCATTTCCCGCTCGAATCGCATCTGGACGAAGTGGCCGGCATCATTCGCGCGTTCTTCGCCCGCACGCTGGACGTTGCACAAGGTCAGGCGCTGTTTGGCGCACTGGACGACGTGTCTGCGTCGGCGGAGGCGCAGCCGCTGTTCGATGCGATGCGCGGCGTATTCGGTTTCGTGCCGAATCTCGGCCACGCGCTTGCGGTCGAACCGCCGGTGCTATCGGCTTACCTGCAGTGGCTTCATTCTCTCGGTACCACGACCCTCGATGCGGTGGCGCAGCAGGTCGCAATGGCGGCCGCGAGCCGCGTGAATGCCGCGGACTATGGCGTGGCAGTCCACGCGACGCTGGCCAGCAGGCTCGGTGCCCCCGCCGACGTGGTCGACGCGTTGCGTACCGGCGGCGCGCTTGCCGATCCGAAGCTCGAAGCGGTGCGCCAGTTCGCGACAGCCATCGCATCGAAGCGCACGCAGGTATCGGATAGCGACGTGAACGCGCTGAAGGCGGCTGGCTTCGACCGCCGCGCGGCGGTGGCGATTGCGATGGCCGTGGCCGGCAAGACGCTCGTCAACACGGTCGCGCACCTGTCGAAGATCGAGATCGATGCAGGTTTCCTTCCGGACGCCGTTGCCTGACCTGCTGCGCCGGGGCGGCAGTCAATGGCCGCCCCGCAAACAGCCTTGAGGATCGAGAGCATGTCGGGTAATCAGTTCAATCACGAAGTGAGCGATGTGGGTGCGCCGCTGGAAATACCGGTCGGAAGCGGTCGGCGCAACAATCCGTTGTCGCTTGCCTGGTGCTGATTGGTGTGAATCTGCGGCCGGGCATCGTGTCGATCGGGCCATTGCTGCCGTCGATCAGCCAGGCTTTCGGCCTGTCGCATACGGAGGCGTCGATGCTGACGTCGATCCCCGATGTCCTCATGGGGCTACTGGCATTGCCGACGCCGTGGCTCGCCCGCCGTTTCGGGCGCGATCGCGTCATCCTGGCGGCGCTGTTCGTACTGTTCGCGGCGACCTTGGGCAGGGCATTCGCGGGTTCCGTCGCTCAGATTCTCTTGCTGACGGATCAAACTGTCGCCCGAGTAACCCGTGAATGTCCACTTTAACGCGCGTTGATCGTCCGCTTCGGGCCGCCAAGCGACATCCACGAAAATTCACGAAGAACCTTGTTTTTGCCCGCGGCGTGCATGTGCATGACGCATTCCGCGGCGCTACTTGCCTTCCGGCTCTCCCGGCGCCCCGCCCCCCAGCCCCGCCAGCAGCTTCTCCAACAGTCGCGACAACTGCGCCTGCTCATCATCCGACAGCACGGCCAGCAACGCGCGCTGGTTGTCGATGTGCGCGACGACCGCTTCGTCGATCAGCGCGCGTCCGGTATCCGTCAGCGCGACGAGCGTGCCGCGCCCGTCGGCCGGATTCGGCCGGCGCTCGACCCAGCCGGCCTTCTGCAGCCGGTCGATGCGCGCGGTCATCCCGCCCGACGACATCATCAGCGCGTCGTACAGCGCCGTCGGCGTCAGCGCGAACGGCGCACCGCCGCGCCGCAGCGTCGCGAGCACGTCGAATTCGCCCGGCTGCATCCCGTAGCGCGCGAACAGCGGATTGAGACGGTCGCGCGCGATCACGAGCGCCGCTTCCTGCAGCCGCCCCATCACCACCATCGACGACGCGTCGAGATCCGGACGCTCGTTACGCCATTGCGCGAGCGCATGCGCGGCTCGATCCACCTGATCCATTAACCCTCCTCGGCCTGCCAGTTATCTTGACGTCGAGATAAATCGGCGTTTATCTTGATGTCGAGATACTTTACATGAAAATCGCGCGACGCCCTTCCGGGGCCGCGCACCGATTTCGAGGGCCTTGCGATGAATCGCTTCACTTCCCCCGGATGGCGGCTTGCCGCCATCGTGCTCGTCGGGCTGAACCTGCGGCCGGCACTCGCCGCGGTCGGCCCGCTGCTCGACATGATCCAGCGCGCGACCGGCATCGGCGACGGCGCGGCCAGCCTGCTGACGACGATCCCGATCCTGCTGATGGGGCTCGGCGCGCTGAGTGCGCGGCGCCTGCAGCGCGTGACCGGCATCGCGGGCGGCGTGTGGCTCGGCGTCGCGCTGATCGGGCTGGCCTGCGTGTCGCGCATCGGCGCGCAGCACGCGTGGCTGCTGCTCGCGAGCGCCTGCTGCGCGGGTGTCGGGATCGCGTTGGTGCAGGCGCTGCTGCCTGGCTTCGTGAAGGCCCATTTCGCGACGCGGATCGGCGGCGCGATGGGCGTCTATTCGA
>NZ_LDVA01000206.1:0-14711 GCF_050768715.1 Burkholderia sp. ZZQ-2
GTGTCGTGCACGGGCGGCGCAGCGTCCTCCGCGTCGAACGGATCGGCGGAATCGGCAACGGCAGCGGAGGAACGGCGTGGTGACACAGGCATCGGATCGTCTGGGTGCTTCGCAAGGCAAGTACAATAGCGGCTTTCACGTCGTCCGAACGAACGACGCCGGCCAGGCCGCGCATCCCGCCATCATAGCGGCTCGCGCGCCCCATTCATGCGTTTCCGCCCTGTCGGCGGCGCCCGCCGGCCGTTTCGAACCAGCCCGCATGTTCACGCTTTCCGATTTCGATTTCAATCTGCCGCCCGAGCTGATTGCGCAAACCGCGCTGCCCGACCGCACCGCGAGCCGCCTGCTCGAGGTCGACGGCACCGTCGAGCCCGCACGCCTCGTCGACCGCCGCTTCGCCGAGCTGCCGTCGTGCATCGCGCCCGGCGACCTGCTCGTGTTCAACGATACCAAGGTGCTGAAGGCGCGGTTCTTCGGCCAGAAGGCCAGCGGCGGCAAGATCGAGGTGCTGGTCGAGCGCGTGACCGGCACGCACACGGCGCTCGCGCAGATCCGCGCAAGCAAGTCGCCGGGTGCCGGCACGACGCTGCGTCTCGCCGATGCGTTCGACGTGACCGTCGGCGAGCGCGTCGAGCCGTTCTTCACGCTGATCTTCCCCGAGCCGTGCCTCGATCTGATCGAGCAGTACGGCCGCCTGCCGCTGCCGCCCTATATCGAGCACGATCCGGACGCGACCGACGAGACGCGCTACCAGACCGTCTACGCGAGCAATCCGGGGGCGGTCGCCGCACCCACGGCCGGCCTGCACTTCGACCAGCCGATGCTCGACCGGCTCGACGCGATGGGCGTCGAACGCGCGACGCTGACGCTGCACGTCGGTGCCGGCACGTTCCAGCCGGTGCGCGTCGACAACATCGCCGAGCACAAGATGCACAGCGAGTGGTACGACCTGCCGCAGTCGCTCGTCGACAAGATCGCCGCGACCCGCGCGCGCGGCGGCAACGTGATCGCGGTCGGCACGACGTCGATGCGCGCGCTCGAAGCCGCGGCGCGCGCGGCCGACGAAGCGGGCCGCCCGCTCGCCGCCACGCAGGCCGAGACCGACATCTTCATCACGCCGGGCTATCGTTTCCGCGTGGTCGACCGGCTCGTCACGAACTTCCACCTGCCGAAGTCGACGCTGCTGATGCTGGTGTCCGCGTTCGCGGGCGTCGAGACGATCCGGGCCGCGTACCGTCACGCGATCGCCGAACGCTACCGCTTCTTCAGCTACGGCGACGCGATGCTGCTCACGCGGCGCGACACGCCGGAGACGCCGCGCGCCTAGCACGACAGGCGCGAAAATGCGGCGGCCCGCGATTGCGCAGCGGCCGTTGCGCCTCGCGCGGCCGAACGCCGCGTGGGTGTCTCCGCGCTGTTACCCCCGCGCGGTTGCCCCGTTTCCCGCAGTACGCGCTACGATGGCGCGCACCTGTTTTTCCCCGCCGCCGGCCTGCCGGCGGCGTTTCCAACATGCGCCGGACTGTTTTCCGGTAGCAAGGAGAATGACGCGATGACCGAAGGTTCATCCCACGATACGCACGATACGCACGCCCCCGTGCAGGACCGCCCCGCAAACGGGCTCGAATTCGAACTGCTGACGACCGACGGCCACGCGCGCCGCGGCCGTGTGAAGCTCAATCACGGCGTGGTCGAGACGCCGATCTTCATGCCGGTCGGCACGTACGGCACCGTGAAGGCGATCCAGCCGCGCGAGCTGCACGAGATCAAGGCCCAGATCATTCTCGGCAACACGTTCCACCTGTGGCTGCGCCCGGGCCTCGACACGATCGACGCGCACGGCGGCCTGCACGGCTTCATGGGCTGGAACAAGCCGATCCTGACCGACTCGGGCGGCTTCCAGGTGTTCTCGCTCGGCGACCTGCGCAAGATCACCGAGGACGGCGTCACGTTCGCGTCGCCGATCAACGGCGACAAGCTGTTCCTGTCGCCGGAAGTGTCGATGCAGATCCAGAAGGTGCTGAACTCCGACGTCGTGATGCAGTTCGACGAGTGCACGCCGTACGCGACCAACGGCGTGCCGACCACGCACAAGGAAGCGGCCGACTCGATGCGCATGTCGCTGCGCTGGGCGAAGCGCTCGCTCGACGAATTCAACCGGCTCGGCAACCCGAACGCGCTGTTCGGGATCGTCCAGGGCGGCATGTTCGAGGACCTGCGCGACGAATCGCTCGCGGGCCTCGCGGAACTCGGCTTCCACGGCCTCGCGATCGGCGGGCTGTCGGTCGGCGAACCGAAGGAAGACATGATGCGCGTGCTGCGCCACGTGGGCCCGAAGCTGCCGGCCAACAAGCCGCACTACCTGATGGGTGTCGGCACGCCGGAGGACCTGGTCGAGGGCGTCGCGAACGGCGTCGACATGTTCGACTGCGTGATGCCGACCCGCAACGCCCGCAACGGCTGGCTCTTCACGCGCTTCGGCGACGTGAAGATCCGCAACGCGACGCACAAGAACTCGCTGAAGCCGCTCGACGCGAGCTGCTCGTGCTACACGTGCCAGAACTTCTCGCGCGGCTACCTGCATCACCTGCACCGCGTCGGCGAGATCCTCGGCGCGCAGCTCAACACGATCCACAACCTGCACTACTACCTGCAGCTGATGAGCGAGATCCGCGACGCGATCGAGACCCACACGTTCGACGCGTTCCGCCAGCGCTTCGCGGAGGATCGCGCGAGAGGCGTCGACTGACGGGCCGGTTGCCCGCGCCGCGGCCCGTCACATAAGACGAGTACTAAATAATGCGTCCCAACTGTCGAATCCGGCCGCCAAACATTACAATTGCCTTTCCAAACGAGTCGCAACGGTACCGGTTCGCGCTTTAACAGCTTGATCCGAAAGCGCATTTGCCGAGCCGTTTGCGCATGGGGCCGGTGGTAGAATAACCGGCTTATTTTTCGATCTTCCCCTACGGAGAGACCAACGTGCCGTTCATTTCCAACGCGTTCGCGCAAGGTGCCGGTGGCGCCGAATCGAGCCTGATGAGCTTCCTGCCGCTCATCCTGATGTTTGCCGTGCTCTACTTCATCATGATCCGTCCGCAGATGAAGCGTCAGAAGGAGCACCGCAACATGCTCGCGGCCATGGCCAAGGGCGACGAAGTCGTCACGAGCGGCGGCCTCGTGGGCAAGGTGACGAAGGTCACCGAAGGCTACATCGGCGTCGAGATCGCCGAAGGCACCGAAATCACCGTGCAGAAGGCCGCGGTCACGACCATTCTGCCGAAGGGCACGATCAAGTCGCTGTAAGCCCTTCACCGAGCGTCCGGCACCCCGCGCCGTGCCCGCCTGAGAGAGCGGGCCGCCGCGGCGCCGGACGCGACGCTTTCACGCCAACCACCCGTTCGGCTCCCTCATGAATCGTTATCCACTCTGGAAATATGTCGTGATGGTCGTGGCGCTCGCCATCGGCCTTCTGTACACATTGCCCAACTTCTTCGGCGAAGCGCCGGCGGTGCAGGTGTCGAGCGGCAAGGCCACGGTCAAGCTCGACTCGACCACGCTGACCCAGGTCGAATCGGCGCTCGCCGCCGCGCAGATCACGCCGGACGACGTCACCTTCGAGAACACGGCGACCAACGCGAACATCCGCGTGCGCCTGAAGGACACCGATACGCAGCTGCGCGTCAAGGACCTGCTGCAGAAGTCGCTGAACGCCGACCCGAACGATCCCCAGTACGTCGTCGCGCTGAACCTGCAGAGCGCGTCGCCGCGCTGGCTGACCGCGCTGCACGCGCTGCCGATGTATCTCGGCCTCGACCTGCGTGGCGGCGTCCACTTCCTGCTCCAGGTCGACATGACGGGCGCGCTCACGAAGAAGCTCGATTCCGACGCGTCCGACGCGCGCACGCTGCTGCGCGACAAGAACATCCGCGACGGCGGCGTGAGCCGCGTCGACCAGTCCGTGGTCGTCAATTTCAGCGATGCGCAGACGGCGGAAGACGCCCGCAAGGTGCTCGCGCTGTCGATCACCGAACTGCAATGGGCGACCCAGCCCGGCGGCGGCGGCACGCAGGTCGTCGGCACGTTTACGCCGGCCGTGCAGAAGTCCGTCGAGGACGCCGCGCTCAAGCAGAACCTGACGACGCTCCACAACCGCGTGAACGAACTCGGCGTGTCGGAGCCGATCCTGCAGCAGCAGGGCAGCGACCGTATCGTCGTCGAGCTGCCGGGCGTGCAGGACACCGCGAAGGCGAAGGACATCATCGGCCGCACCGCGACGCTCGAGGCACGCCTCGCCGACCCGATCAACACGCACCCGAACCCGAACGACCCGGTGCCGCCGGGCGAAGAACTGTTCACGCAGGGCAACCAGGCGCCCGTGCTGCTGAAGAAGGAAGTGATCTTCACGGGCGACCGCATCATCGATGCATCGGCCGGTTTCGACGATCACCAGCGTCCGTCGGTCAACATCCGCCTCGATTCGGCGGGCGGCCGCTCAGTGCGCGCGGTGTCGCGCGAGAACATCGGCAAGCCGATGGCGATGGTGCTGTTCGAGAAGGGCAAGGGCGAGGTGCTGACGGTCGCGACGATCCAGTCGGAGCTCGGCGACCGCTTCCAGATCACGGGCCAGCCGACGCCGCAGGCCGCGGCCGACCTCGCGCTGCTGCTGCGCGCCGGTTCGCTCGCCGCGCCGATGGACATCATCGAGGAGCGCACGATCGGCCCGAGCCTCGGCGCCGACAACATCAAGATGGGCGTCCACTCGGTGATCTGGGGCTTCTGCGCGATCGCCGTGTTCATGATCGCGTACTACATGCTGTTCGGCGTGATCTCGGTGATCGGCCTGTCGGTGAACCTGCTGCTGCTCGTCGCCGTGCTGTCGCTGATGCAGGCCACGCTGACGCTGCCCGGTATCGCCGCTATCGCGCTTGCGCTCGGTATGGCGATCGACTCGAACGTGCTGATCAACGAGCGCGTGCGTGAAGAACTGCGCGCCGGCCAGCCGCCGCAGCTCGCGATCCAGTCGGGCTACGCGCACGCATGGGCGACGATTCTCGACTCGAACGTCACGACGCTGATCGCCGGCCTCGCGCTGCTCGCGTTCGGCTCGGGCCCGGTTCGCGCGTTCGCGATCGTGCACTGCCTCGGTATCCTGACGTCGATGTTCTCCGCGGTGTTCTTCTCGCGCGGGATCGTCAACCTCTGGTACGGCGGCCGCAAGAAGCTGAAGTCGCTCGCGATCGGCCAGGTGTGGAAGCCGGAAGGCGCCGCTGCCGCCGCACCGTTCGCCGAGGCGGACGATGCGACCGACACCGCGCGTGCCGCGAAGCTCGCCGCGCCCGCGAAGGGCAACGCGCCGCGCACCGGCAAGCCGCAGCTGCGCAACCGCGCGCAGCAAGGCGTGTCGCCGAAGAAACCGGGCTCGACCCAATAAGGCCCCGGAGAAGACCATGGAATTTTTCCGCATCCGTAAAGACATTCCGTTCATGCGGCACGCGCTGGTGTTCAACGTGATCTCGCTGGTCACGTTCCTCGCCGCCGTGTTCTTCCTGTTCCACCGCGGGCTGCATCTGTCCGTCGAATTCACCGGCGGGACGGTGATCGAGGTGCAGTACCAGCAGGCCGCCGAACTCGAACCCGTGCGCGCGACGCTCGGCAAGCTCGGCTACGTCGACGCGCAGGTGCAGAACTTCGGCACGTCGCGCAACGTGCTGATCCGGCTGCAGCTGAAGGAAGGCCTCACGTCCGCTCAGCAGAGCGACCAGGTGATGAGCGCGCTGAAGGCACAGAGCCCGGACGTCACGCTGCAACGCGTCGAATTCGTCGGCCCGCAAGTCGGCCGCGAACTCGCGACCGACGGCCTGCTCGCGCTCGCGTGCGTCGTGATCGGCATCGTGATCTACCTGTCGTTCCGCTTCGAGTGGAAGTACGCGGTGGCCGGCATCATCGCCAACCTGCACGACGTCGTGATCATTCTCGGCTTCTTCGCGTTCTTCCAGTGGGAGTTCTCGCTGGCGGTGCTCGCGGCCATCCTCGCGGTGCTCGGCTACTCGGTCAACGAGTCGGTCGTCATCTTCGACCGGATCCGCGAAACGTTCCGCCGCGAACGCAAGATGACCGTGCAGGAAGTGATCAACCACGCGATCACGACCACGATGTCGCGTACGATCATCACGCACACGTCGACCGAAATGATGGTGCTGTCGATGTTCTTCTTCGGCGGCCCGACGCTGCACTACTTCGCCCTCGCGCTGACGGTCGGCATCATGTTCGGCATCTACTCGTCGGTGTTCGTCGCGGGCTCGCTCGCGATGTGGCTCGGCATCAAGCGCGAAGACCTGATCAAGGAAAAGAAGACCGCGCACGATCCGGACGATCCCAACGCAGGCGCGCAGGTTTAAGCGCCACGCTGCTTCGGCACAGACGAAAAGCCGGCCCGGTTGGGCCGGCTTTTTTTCGCCCGTATGTTCGCCCGTACCGCCGGCGAGGAACGCGCAGCCCGCTCGCCCTGCCCCGTCACTCGCGTCGGCTACAATCGTGACCGTCCCGCCGGCCGTGCGCCGGCGGGACAGCACCTTCGCCCTCCGTTCCAACGTGCGGTCCCGATGATGCCTTCTACGCGTGCCGTTCTTCGCCTTGCCGTTTGCGCAGCCGCCACGGCCGCGTTCCTGCCGTGCGCGTCACCGGCCGGTGCGCAACAACCGGCCCCCGCCCCGCCCGCTTCTGCTCCCGCCGCCTCATCCTCGTCATCCGCCTCACCCGCCACCGCCCGGCCGCCTTCGCCCTGCCCGCCCGACTGGGAGCCGCAGATCTGCGAGCTCAAGGCGGCGGTGGAAGTCCTGAAGCGGCAGCACCTGACCGACGTCGACATCGGCGCGCTGCTCGACGCCACGACCCACGCGGGAATCAAGACGCTGCCGTACGCGCGTTTCTTCGATGCGAAGGAGGAGCAGGAGCGGCGCGAAGACGAACGGCGCGCGCGCGACGGCACGCCCGGCATCGGCATCGTGTTCGAGACGCGGCCCGACGGGCTGCACATCGTCGACGTGATTCCCGACGCGCCCGCGGAACAGGCCGGCGTGCGCCCCGACGATCTCGTCGTCGCGATGAACGATACGAGCGTTGTCGGCATCGACGCCGCCGACCTGACCAAGCTCGCCAAGGGCGACGCGGGTGTGCCGCTGAAGCTCACGGTACAGCGCGGCCCGTCGCACGCGATGCTGAGCTTCGCGCCCGTGCGGACGATCCTCAAGCCGCACCCTGCGACCGCGAAACGGCTCGCCGGCGACATCCTGTACACGCGGCTGTCGAGCTTCCCGGAACCCGCGGTCGGCGCCTACATCGACGCGGTGCAGGCCGCACGCCGCGCGGGGCCGCCCGTGAAAGGCGTGATCCTGGACCTGCGCATCAACGGCGGCGGCGCGCTCAATGCGGCGATCGGCATCACCGCGCTGTTCGCGGGCCGCGATCGCACCGCGATGGTGACGGTCGAGCGCGGCGACGCCAACCGTCGCCGCTACACGACCAACTGGCCCGATTACGCGTTGCCGGTCATGCACGGACAGGATCCGCTCGCGCCGTTGCAGGCCGACGACTGGTGGCACACCGTGCCGCTCGTCGTGCTCGTCGACGGACAGAGCGCGTCGGCCGCCGAAGCGACCGCGGCGGCGCTGAAGGATCTCGGCCGCGCGAAGCTGCTCGGCATGCCGACCTACGGAAAGGGGCTCGCGCAGACGGGCGTCGACCTGATCGACGGCACGCGCCTGAATTTCACGTTCGCGCGCAACCTGCGGCCGAACGGCTGCCCGATGGACGGCTACGGCGTCGTGCCCGACTGGCTGGTGCCGCCGCGCCGCGACTCGGACGTCGACGGCGTGCTGCTGTGGTACCGCGAAGCCGATCTCCCGCGCGCGCCGTATGCGGACCGGCTGGCGCCCGACCCGTTCGCGAAGGTGCGCAAGGAGCGGCAGAAGCTGCGCGAGCAGCGTGCGCTTGCAAAGATCGACTCGGCGAAGAGCGCGGCGCTGCCGCAGCGCGAGTTCGGCACGGCCTCCGACTGGCAGCTCGGGCAGGCCCTTGCCGCGCTCGCGGGGCGCCCCGTGCGAACCATCGACGCCAAGCCGCAACTGATGCCCGCGCAACCCGTGTGCGAGCGCGCCGGCAACTGACGCGCGCCGCCGGCCCTGTTACCGGAAGCCGAACCGCCGGCGCAGCACGACCAGCGCCGCGAGGCTCAGCACGGCCGCGAACATCAGGTAGAAGCTCGGCGCCGTCTTCATCCCGGTTGCCTTGATCAGCCACGCGATGATGAACGGCCCGAAGCCGCCGAAGATCGTCACCGCGACGTTATAGGCGAGCGACATCCCGGTCGTGCGCGTCTGCACCGGGAACACTTCGGACAACAAACCCGGCAGCGCCGCGAAGTAACCCGTCATCAGGAATGCGAGCAGCACCTGCAGGGCGATCAGCGTGCCGAAGCCCGGATGGGCGACCAGGTACGCGAATGCCGGATAGATCAGCACGAGGATGCCGATCGCCGGCGCGATCATCACACGCACGCGGCCGTAAGTATCCGACCAGTGGCCGACGAGCGGTGCGAACACCATCTGGATCACGCCGACGACGAGGATCGCCGCGAACGCGGCCGACGGCGCGAGGCCGAGCTGCTTCACGCCGTAGGTCGGCATGAACAGCACGAGATAGGTCGCGACGGTGCCGAGCACGACCACGCCCATCGCGGCGACGAGACGCGCCTTGTGCGACGCGAACGTGTCCCGCAGCGGGTTCGCGGTGCCTTCCGCCGCGAGGAATTCGGGCGTCTCGTCGACCTTCGTGCGGATGTAGTAAGCGACGGGCCCGAGCAGCAGGCCGAAGAAGAACGGCACGCGCCAGCCCCACGACGCCATTTGCGCGGCCGAGAGCTGCGCGTTCAGCACGGTGCCGAAGCCGGCGGCGAGCAGCGTCGTGAGCCCCTGGCTCGCGACCTGCCAGCTCGCGAAGAAGCCGCGTCGGCCCGGCACGTGTTCGGCGAGGAACGCGGTCGCGCTGCCGAATTCGCCGCCGGCCGAGAAGCCCTGCATCAGCCGCGCGGCGACGAGGATCACCGGCGCCGCGACGCCGATCGCCCCGTAGGTCGGCAGCACCGCGATGATCAGCGTGCCGGCCATCATCAGCAGGATCGACAGCGTGAGCGCGGCCTTGCGGCCCGCGCGGTCGGCGTACGCGCCGAGCACGATCGCGCCGAGCGGGCGCATGAAGAACGACACGCCGAACGTGCCGAGCGTGAGCAGCAGCGACACGGTGTCGTTGCCGGCCGGGAAGAACAGCTTCGAGATCGTCACCGCGAAAAAACCGTAGACGACGAGATCGAACCACTCGAGCGCATTGCCGATCGACGCGGCGACCACCGCGCGCCACACGCGCGGCGACGAGGCAATGGGACGGGACTGCGTGACGGCATGCATCGGCGATCTCCTTGTCGTTGTACGTTCTGTTCGAGGCGGCCGCGGCCACGCGTGCGCCGTCGGCGCCGCCCGGGCGCCGCGAGCGGCGCTCGGGCGATTATAGGCGCGCAAAAAAAACCGCCGCGCCCGTGGAACGGGAACGCGGCGGTTGGCGCGCGACGGGCCGGCGCGGCGGCCGGCCCGGCTGGCGGTATTACTGCTGCTTGACGGCTTCGGCCGTGATCAGCAGCTTCGTCTTCATCTTGAAGCCGTACTGCTTGCCGTAGTCGAGGCCGAAATCGTCGCGGCTGAATTCGCCGACCGCGTCGACGCCGCAGACTTCACGCTTGAGCATCGGATGCGGCATGCACTTGAACGAGTCGATCTTCAGCGTCAACGGCTTCGTGACGCCATGCAGCGTCAGGTTGCCGACCACCGACACCGGCTTGTCGCCGTCGAACTTGATCGTGCCCTTGTAGTTCGCCTGCGGGAACTTCGCGACGTCGAAGAATTCGTTCGTCTGCAGGTGCTCGTCGAGCTTCGCGCTGCCGGTGTGGATCGACGCGATGTCGGTCGTCACGTCGACCGTACCCGTCTTCGCCGCGCGATCGAGCGTCACGGTGCCGCTCGACTTGTCGAACTTGCCGCGCCAGACCGACAGGCCGCCGAAGTGGTCGGCCTCGAAGCTCGGGTACGTGTGGGACGGATCGAACTGGTAGGTTGCGCTGTCGGCGAATGCCGAGAACGACAGCGTGGCAGCCAGTGCGCCCGCGGCGATCATCAGATGCTTTTTCAACTCTTTCTCCTTGGAACGGCGCCGCGCCCTCGCGCGGCATTCGGGTGATGCGATGGTTCGCCGCTTACTTCGTGGCGACGAGATGGAACTTGATCTGCACTTCGTCCGCGACGACCGACGTGTCCTTCCACTCGCCGGTGCCGACGTTGAAGGCCGAACGCTTGATCGGCAGCACGCCGTCGAACGTCTGCGTCGCGCCGTTCTGCGTGACCGTGACGGGCACCGTGACGGTTTCGGCCTTGCCCTTGATCGTCAGCTTGCCGGTCACGTTGTACTTGTTGCCGCCGGCCGGTGCGATCGCCGACGACACGAACGTCGCCTGCGGGAAAGCCTTCGCGTCGAACCAGTCCTTGCCGGCGACCTGGTCGTTGTACATCTTGTCGCCGAGGTCATAGCTCGCGACGTCGATCGTCATCTGGGCGCTGCCCTGCGCGGCCTTCGCCGGATCGAACTTCACCTGCGCGGAAAACTTCTTGAACGCGCCTTCGGTCGGCACGTTCATCTGCTTCGACACGGCAGACACCTTGCTCTTCGCGAGATCGACATCGGCGTGCGCCGCGCCCGACGCGACAAGTGACACCGCGGCGAACGCGGTCAGCATGGAGCGGGAGAAAGACACTTTCATGGGATCCTTCATTTGGCAAAGGGAAGCATCCGCGACAGCAGGCCGTCGCGGTCCAACAACTGGTGCTTGAGCGCCGCGAGCACGTGCATCGCGACGAGCGCAAGCAGAATGTAATTCAAGGACACGTGGAGCGTCTTGAAGGTTTCCTTCAGCACCGGATCGGGGTCGATCAGCCGCGGCAGCGGCACGATGCCCAGGTAGACGACCGGGATGTTCGAGGCCGAGCTGTACAGGTAGCCCGTCACGGGGATCACGATCATCAGCACGTACAGCAGCATGTGCACGCCGTGCGATACCGCGCGCTGCCACGCCGGCGTATCGGCCGGCAGCGGCGGCGGCACGTGGGTCGCCCGCCACAGCACGCGGATGACGGCCAGCGCGAACACCGTCACGCCGATCCACTTGTGCCACGAGAAGTACTTCAGCTTGGTCGGCGTGAAGCCGGGGATGTTGGTCATCACCCAGCCGAGCGCGAAGCCGCAGATGATCAGCAGCGCGATCAGCCAGTGCAGCGCGATCGCGGTATGCGCATAACGTGCCGGCACGGCCGGCGGCGATTTCGATACCATCCTGGATTCCTCAGTTCAGCGAACAGCCGCGCCGGCCATTCGTCCGACGCTTGTCAAGGGCGCCATGCTACCGCAACCTTTTGACGCGCGCGGACTCTGAGGACAGGCATGTCAGCCGGCCGACAGCTTCCCGTCATGTTACCGGCCAGTCACAAACCGCACGATCCTTGACACGCCGAAAAGGCCCTTTTGGTAAGATTGGCGCGGGTTCCGGCCCCGTCGACGCGTGTCCCCGGCCGTCGCACAACTGCCTTTTCCATGCAACGATACGACCTGATTGCCTGTCACGAGTGCGACGCACTGTTGCACAAACCGCGCCTGAGCGGCCGCGAAATCGCGCGTTGCCCGCGCTGCGACGCGCTGCTTTATCGCAACAGCGCGGCGCAGATCGAGCGGATCTGCGCGCTCGCGCTCGCGGCACTGATCACGTTCACGATTGCCCAGGCGTTCCCGATCCTCGAAATGGACGTGAACGGCAACCGCGTGCAGACCACGCTGATCGGCGCGATCGACTCGCTGTGGCGCCAGGACATGGCGATCGTCGGCGTGATGGTGTTCTGCTCGACCGTGCTGTTCCCGCTCGTCGAGATGGCCGCGCTGCTGTACCTGCTGCTGCCGATCCGCCGCGGGGTCGTGCCGCCCGGTTTCAACCTCGTGCTGCGCGCGATCGAGATGGTGCGGCCGTGGGGGATGATCGAGGTGTTCATGCTCGGGATCCTCGTCACGATCGTCAAGATGGTGAGCCTCGCGCGCGTCGTGCCGGAAGCCGCGCTGTTCGCGTTCGCCGCGCTCACGCTGATGATCGCCGTGGTGCTGATGTTCGATCCGCGCACGCTGTGGGACATCGTCGACGACCTGCGCGCCGGGCGCTCGCCCGGGCAGCCCGACGCCACCCCGTCGCCGGAAGCCGCCCGCCGATGACGATCCCGACCGCCGCCCGCGAGGGCTACGTCAGCTGCCACACGTGCGGGCTCGTGCAGACGCTCGACCATCCGCACGCGCATTGCGCGCGCTGCGGCAGCGCGCTCCATTTCCGCACGCCGAACAGCCTGATGCGCACGTGGGCGCTGCTGCTCGCGGCCGCGATCCTGTACATTCCAGCGAACCTGCTGCCGATCATGCGCACCGCGTCGATCGTCGGCTCGCAGGAAGACACGATCATGAGCGGCGTCATCTATTTCTGGGTGTCGGGCGACTGGCCGCTCGCCGTCGTCGTGTTCGTCGCGAGCATCCTCGTGCCGATGCTCAAGCTCGGCGTATTGCTGATCCTCGTGATCAGCGCGCAGCGCCGCACCGCATGGCGGCCGCAGCAGCGCACGCGGCTGTTCCGGATCGTCGAGCGCATCGGCCGCTGGTCGATGCTCGACATCTTCGTCGTGACGCTGACCGTCGCGCTCGTCCATTTCCGTTCGCTCGCCGTCATCACGGCCGGCCCCGGCGCACTCGCGTTCGGTTCCGTCGTGATCCTGACGATGCTCGCGTCGATGCAGTTCGATCCCCGCCTGATCTGGGATCCAGTCGAAACCTCAGGGAATCACCATGAATAGTCCACAAGGCCCGCAGCACGACGCGCCCCGGCCGCCCGATCCGACGATCTCGACGAAAAGCGGCTGGCTGCCGTCGCTCGTCTGGCTCGTGCCGCTGATCGCCGCGCTGATCGGCATCGGCCTCGTGATCAAGTCCGTGCGCGAACGCGGCCCGGAAATCACGATCAGCTTCCACAGCGCCGAAGGGCTCGAGCCCGGCAAGACCCAGGTCAAGTACAAGGACGTCGAGATCGGCATGGTCAAGACGATCAAGCTGTCGAAAGACCTGTCGCGCGTGCTCGTCCAGGTGCAGCTCAAGAAGGAAGCCGAGGACTTCGCGGTCAAGGGCTCGCGCTTCTGGATCGTGCGGCCGCGCGTCGGCGCGACCGGCGTGTCGGGGCTCGGCACGCTGCTGTCGGGCGCGTACATCGGCGTCGACGCCGGCCGCGGCCAGGACACGCTGACCGATTTCACGGGCCTCGAGACGCCACCGGCCGTCACGGGCGACCAGAAAGGCACGCAGTACGTGCTGCGCGGCGATTCGCTCGGCTCGGTCGACATCGGCTCGCCGGTCTACTACCGCCGCGTGCAGGTCGGCCAGGTGGTCGGCTTCTCGCTCGACAAGGACGGCACGGGCGTCACGTTCAACGTGTTCGTCAATGCGCCGTACGACCAGTACGTCGGCATCAACTCGCGCTGGTGGCAGGCGAGCGGCGTCGACCTGCGGCTCGATTCGAGCGGCCTGAAGCTGAACACGCAGTCGCTCGCGACGGTGATCCTCGGCGGCATCGCGTTCCAGACGCCGCCGAACCAGGGCTCCGGCACGACCGCGCCGAACAACACCACGTTCCGACTCGCGTCCGACGAGGGCGACGCGATGCGCGACCCGGACGGCCAGCCGCTGCAGGTCGTGATGAACTTCAACCAGTCGCTGCGCGGGCTCGCCGTCGGCGCGACGGTCGACTTCCGCGGCATCGTGCTCGGCGAAGTGACGAACATCGGTATCGACTTCGATCCGAAGACGAAGAACTTCCTGATGCCGGTGACGATGAACATCTATCCGGAACGCCTCGGCCGGCGCTTCCGCGAAACGATCGAGAGCAAGGGCGAACCGGCCCGCCGCGAGATCGTCGAGCGGCTCGTCCAGCACGGGCTGCGCGGCCAGCTGCGCACCGGCAACCTGCTGACGAGCCAGCTGTACGTCGCGCTCGACTTCTTCCCGAAGGCGCCGGCCGTGAAGATCGACACGGCCCGCCAGCCGCTCGAGCTGCCGACCGTGCCGAACACGCTCGACGAGCTGCAGCTGCAGGTCGCCGACATCGCGAAGAAGCTCGACAAGGTGCCGTTCGACCAGATCGGCGCGAACCTGAACAGCGCGCTCGCGAACGCCGACAAGCTGTTCAAGCAGCTCGACACGCAGGTCGCGCCGGAAGCGCGCGACACGCTGTCGGCGGCGAAGCAGACCTTCTCGACCGCCGAAGCGACGCTGCAGCAGGATTCGCCGCTGCAGTCCGACGTGCGCGGCGCGCTGAAGGAACTCACGCGCACGCTGCAATCGCTGAACGCGCTCGCCGACTACCTCGAGCGTCACCCCGAATCGCTGCTCAAGGGCAAGCCAGGAGATCAACCATGACGACACGCGTGAACGGTTTCGCGAGCGGTGCGGCGGCGGTTGCCGCCGCCCTCGCGCTCGCCGCGTGCAGCTCGCCGCCCGCGCGGTTCTACACGCTCAGCCCGGCCGACGCCGCGGCG
>NZ_LDVA01000207.1:0-16056 GCF_050768715.1 Burkholderia sp. ZZQ-2
CCGCGCCGGCCGAGGCGGTCGGCCGCGCGGTGTTCGGCGAATCGAACCATCCGCAGCTCGAAGCGTGCTTCCGCGCCGCGCAGGCCAGCTTCCCGAATCTCTATCCCGACTACGCGCCGCGCATCGAGCGGCACATCCGGCAACTGGTACCGCTGAAGCTCACGACGGTCGCGACGATCGGCGACGGCGCGCTGGAGACGGCGGGCAACCTCGTCGAAGCCGTCGCGGCCACCACGCGCGAATTCAACGAACTCGGCGCGGCCGACATGATGGCCGGCATGCTCGCGCAGGCGACGCGCAAGGCCGGCATGTTCGAACGCTGGTTCGGCGGGGCGGCGGGCCATGTCGACTACCGGGCGGCGCTCGGTGCGCTCAAGCAGTCGCTCGGCTTCTTTCCGCGCCGCACCGAGGAACTCGCCGCGAAGGTTCGCCATGCGGAAGAAAACCTCGTGGTCGTGCTCGCGGCGCTGAGCGCGGTGTCGGACGTCGTGCGCGCACCGGACGATGCGGGCATCGAGCGCACGCTGTTCGACCGCCGCAACATCGTCGGGCAGGCGGTGCAGCAGATCCGCATGCAACCCGCGCAATTGCGCGGGCTCGACGAGCGCGTGACCGATCTGCTGTCGCGCGCCGATCACCTGATGAACGTCGTGCTGCCGGCGGCGCTGGCGGCGCGGCCGCAGCGCTGAGCGAACGGCGCGAAGGCCACGGATGCGCGCGCCGCGGCGCGCGCGTTCGCTGCGCGGGCCACGCCGTGTCACGCCATTTCACGTGCACCGGCGCGAGTCTGCTATCTTCCCGGGCATCTCATTGCTTTCCCGCCGATTCTCCATGACCGACCGCATCGTTGCCGCATTCGATTTCGACGGCACCATCACGACGACCGACAGCTTTCGCCATTTCGTCCGCTATGCGGTCGGCACGCCGCGCTTCGCATGGGCCGGGCTCCGTGCGCTGCCGTGGATCGTCGCGATGAAGGCCGGGCTGCTGTCGCGTGGCGATGCGAAAGCGAAGTTCGCGTCGTTCGCGTTCGGGCCCGTGCGCGAGGACGCGCTCGATGCGCAGGCGCGTACGTTCGTCGACACCTACCTGCCGGGCCTCGTGCGTCCGGAAATGCTCGAACGCATTCGCGAGCACCGGGCACGCGGGCACGAAGTTGTGCTGGTGAGCGCGTCGCCGTCGCTGTACCTGGAGAAGTGGGCGAAGACGGCCGGCTTCGATGCGGTGCTCGCGACGCGGCTCGCGTTCGAGCGCGGCACGTTTGCCGGCCGGCTCGACGGCGAAAACTGCTGGGGGCCGCAGAAGGTCGTGCGGCTGCGCGGGTGGTGGGGCAGCCGGCCGCCGAAACAGCTGTTCGCGTACGGCGACAGCCGCGGCGACAAGGAAATGGCCGAGCTCGCGAACTGGTCGTGGATCCGCGGGCAAGGGCCGATGCCGCCGATCGGCGGCTGAGCCGGCGCGGCGCCGGTTTTACATCACGCGTCGGCTTGCGCGTGGCGAGCGCGGCGCGACGGTCGATACGGGCCCCAGCGATTCGCACGCGCGAACGTGCCGACGTCGTTGAAGCGCACGCCGACTTCACGCAGCGCCGCATGCGCGGTGCGCGCGGTCAGCTGGCGAATGTAGAACGGGTCACGCACCACGAAGTGATGGATCGCATGCGTGCTGCCGAAGTTGAAGCAGAACAGCTGGAACGGCAGCATCCACCACGGGTTGAGCACCTGCGTCTGCTGGATCACGTTGCGTGAATCGATATCGCCGAAGTAATGCATGTTCGAGCTGACGAAGTTGATGCAGAAGCTGCGCACGAAATTCGGCCCGAGCCACACCACGGCCAGGAAATCGACGACGCTCATCACGCGCGCGACGATGGCCGGCACCGTCACCGCGTAGCCGAACGCATGCAGCGCGAACAGGCCGGCGTGATAGACGATGAACGCATGCCACAGCACGTAATACACGTGACCGACCGGCATGTACGACGACACCTGCTCGACGCGCAACTGCATGCGTTCGGACGGGTCCTGCACCGGCTGCGCGGCCACGTACTGCTTGACCTTGCGGCGCATCGCGGCCGGCCGCAGCACGACGGCGAGCATGCCGTCGGCGATCATCAGCAGGCGCTTCACGCCCCAGCGCTCGCCGTTGGTGATGCCGAATTCCTCGAGATCCGATTCGCCGCCCGACACCTTGTGGTGATGCAGGTGCATGCGCCGCCGCGTCCACGGGTTGATCGTGCCGGGCCGCGTGAGCCAGCACAGCGCCATCATCAAGTGATAGGCCCACGGCGTCTTCTTGAAGTACATCAGGTGGATCAGGTCGTGCTCGAGCTCGTGGATCAGCGACGTGACGAACGCGGCGAGCGGCAGCGCGACGTACCACGCGATCGCCCCGCGCGCATACAGCCAGGCGATCGCGAGCATCGCGCTCACCGACACGGCCATTACGGTCGCGCCGACGAGGTTCTGGTTGTCGAGCAGCGGAAAGCGCGCGCGGATCGCGTCGCTCGCGGCGTTGACCTCGCGGCGGACGTACGCGACCTTGTCCGCGTCGTGGCGAAAGGCGGTTCGTGCGGGTTGGCTCATCGACCGGATTCCTGCGGAAAGAGTGGGGCGTTATGCCGATGTGACAAGCATAGGCGCGCACCGGGCCGCCCGCGAGGGCCGCGGGTGCCAATGGCGGTGTCATTTCGGGCCACGTTGGCCGGCCGGCGCGGCTAGAGTCTCGCCCCGGTGTCATTGCGGGCCAGCGGCGCTACAATCCGCCGAAACCGCTCCGGAGTCCTCCGCATGGCCCTGTCCGTCCCGGATGCCGCGCGCCAGTTGAACAAGGCGACGGTGTCATCCGCGTATGCGCTGTTCATGCTGATGCTGGCCGAGGAGCGCGGTATCGACGGCGGCCGCATTCTCGCGGGCTCGGGTGTCGAGCGCGACCGGCTCGCGCAGCCCGATGCGCGCATCACGCCGCTGCAACAGGCGGCGATCGTGTTCAACCTGCTCGACGCGACGGACGATCCGTCGATCGCGATCGAGATCGGCCTGCGCAGCAGCCTGACGAAAGCGGGACTGATCGGCTTCGGGCTGATGAGCTGCGCGACGCTCGGCGAGGCGGTCTCGCTCGGCATCCGCTACCTGCCGACGCGCGTGCCGTTCTTCTCGGTGCGGCTCGCACGGCTCGACGGGACCGTCGACATCGACGTGCTCGAAGCGTTTCCGCTCGGCCGGCTGCGGCAGTTCGCTGTCGAGAACTTCCTGGTCGAGACGGCGATCCTGTTCAATTCGCTGCTGTATCCGGTGCCGGGACGCACGTTGCAGTCGCGCGCCGAACTCCATTTCGAATGGCCCGAGCCGCCGTGGTTCGAGCGTTATCGCGCGCGCCTGCCGCGCTGCCATTTCGACGCGAGCGCGAACCGCATCCGTTGCGATGCCGCGCTGCTCGACGAACCGATCGGCACCGCGAACGCGCACACCGCGCAGATGATCGTGCAGCAGTGCGAGGCCGAACTCGCGCGGCTCGGTTATGCGGAAAGCATCGTCGAGCGCGTGCGCAACCTGCTGATCTGCGGCGAGGGCGGCTATCCGGCGGTCGACGACGTCGCGCGCGAGCTGCATGTATCGGCGCGTACGCTCAAGCGCAAGCTCGCCGAATACGGTGCGACCTATTCGGCGCTGCTCGACGAGATCCGGTTGCGCGACGCGCTGCGGCTGCTCGAGGGGACGCGGCTGCCGGTGGACGAGATCGCCGCGCGCGTCGGTTATACGGATCGCGCGAACTTCACGCGTGCGTTCAAGCGCTGGACGGGTGTCGCGCCGAGCGAGCGGCGCTGAACGCGGGCATGCGCCGGCCCGCGTGGCGGGACTGCCGGTTCATGCTCCACGTATCCCTTCTTCAGACGATCTCGACCCAGTTCGCGCCGCGCCCGCCCGGCACGCGTGCGTGCGGCGACAGCGCGCCATCGTCCTGCGAGATCGCATACACCGACACGTATTCCGACTGTTCGCCGCACGCGACGAGCCAGCGCCCCGACGGGTCGATCGCGAACCCGCGCGGTTGCGTCTCGGTGGCCGTTGCATGCGCGGGTTCGAACGTGCCGTCAGCGGTGCGGCGATAGCAGAGCAGGCGGCTCGACGTGCGTTCGCTGACGTAGGCGAAACGCTCGTCGGGGCTCAGGTGCAGGTCGGCGGCCCAGACGGAGGGCTCGGTGGGCGCGGGCGGCCGCGCATGGCCCGGCGCGAGTTCGGCGACGGCCGGATGGCGCGCACTCACGTGCACCTCGCCGAGCCGGCCGGTATCGGGGTCGCGCGCGAACGTGGCGAGCGTGGCCTGGAATTCGCTGACGACGACGAGCGCTCGGCCGTCGCGCGCGAACTGCAGGTGGCGCGGGCCGAACCCGGCCGGCACGCGCGTTTCGCCGTGTTCGAGCGCGCGCAGGCCGGCCGCGTCCTCGACCAGCGCGAAGCTGAACACGCGATCCGAGCCGAGCGAGCTGACATAGGCGAAACGGTTGTCCGGCGACACGATCACCGAGTGCGCGTTCGCGATGCCGCCCACGACCTGCAGCGGCGTGCCGTCGCCGTCGCGCACGCGCGCGGCGTCGTAGAGGCTCAGCGAATTTCCGCCGTACGACGCGCCGAGCAGCCAGCGGCCGCCGCGGTCGAGCGACAGGTACGCATGGCTCGCGTCGATCGCGGTCGCGCCGATGCGCACGAGCGCGCCGGTGGCCGGCACGACGCGGAACGCGACGATCGTCGGCTGTTCGCCGCGCGTCGCGACGTAGAGCCGCGCGCGGTCGGCCTGAACGGCGATCGGCATCGCGACGTCGGCTGCGGGATAGCGGGCGAGCGGCGCGAGCGTGCCGTCGGCCGCGAGGGAAAACGTGGCGAGGTCGGCGTCGGCGGCGTTCGAGACGACGACGGTCAGGCGGTCAGTGTTCGGCATGGCGGAGCATCGATGCGTTCGTCAGGGCGGTGTCGGCCGGCAGGCCGCGCGGCGGATCGCTGCGCCGGTGCGTGCGCGCGAACAGCGCGGCCACGGCGGCGACGAGCGAAGCGATCGCGAGCGCATACAGCCCGCCCGTGATCGAACCCGTATGTTGCTTCAGATAGCCGAAGGCCGTCGGCGCGACGAAGCCGCCGAGGTTGCCGACCGAGTTGATCAGCGCGATCACGGCCGCGGCCACCCGCGTGTCGAGATAGCCCTGCGGGATCGGCCAGAACAGTGACGCCGCGGCCTTGAAGCCGAGCGCGGCGAAGCAGATCGACGCGAACGACCAGGCCGGATCGTGCGACGTCGACGCGAACAGCCCGCACGCGGCGAGCACGAGCGCGAACGCGAGCCAGCGCTGCGGATGCTTCCATTTCGACGACAGCACCGCGAAGCCGTACATCGCGCCGATCGCGATCATCCACGGAATCGTGTTGTACAGGCCGACCTGGAAATCGGTGAGGCCGCCCATCTTGCGGATGATCGTCGGCAGCCAGAACGTGGCCGCGTAGATCGTCAGCTGGATCGAGAAATACAGGAAGCAGAACAGCATGATCTGCGGATCGCGCAGCAGCGCGGTGGCGCGCACCGGCACGTTCGAACGGACGTCGCGCGCCGCGCGTTCCTCGTCGAGCGCGTTCTGCAGCGCCGTGCGTTCCTCGGCGGTGAGCCACGTCGCGTCGCGGATGTGCGATTTCAGCAGCAGCCAGCTCGCGCCGCACAGCGCGACGGAGAACAGCCCTTCGATCAGGAACATCCACTGCCAGCCTTCGAGGCCGAAGCCGCGGATCGACAGCAGCGCACCGGTGACGGGCCCGGACAGCACCGACGCGAACGCGGAGCCGCCGAGGAAGATCGCCATCGCCTTGCCGCGCTCCTGCGGCGGCAGCCATTGCGACAGGTACAGCACGACGCCGGGGAAGAAACCGGCCTCGGCCGCGCCGAGCAGGAAGCGCAGGGCATAGAACGACGTGTCGTTCCACACGAACGCCATCGCGGCCGCGACGATGCCCCACGTCGCCATGATCCGCGCGAGCCACACGCGGGCGCCGTAGCGCTGCATCAGCAGGTTCGACGGCACCTCGAACAGCGCGTAGCCGACGAAGAACAACCCGGCACCGAGGCCGTACGCGGCCGCGCCGATGCCGATCGACGCTTCGAGATGGCGGTCGACGAAGCCGACGTTCACGCGGTCGATGTAGTTCGCAATGAACATGATCAGCACGAGCGGCAGCACATGCCACTTCACTTTCGAGACGGCGGACGCGAGCGGGTCGCGTCCGGGCAGGGCGGGCGAGGGCGGGTTCAAGCGTGTCTCCGGTCGGGCAGGGCTGTGTAGTATGTCGTCGTATGACATGGTACGCCTGAGTGCCGATGGAGACGTCGCGGGTTTACCCGGGAATTACCCGGATATTGAGGAATTTCATGAGATTCTTCGGCGGCCGTCAATGTCTGATGACATATGACATGAAGCGAGTGTGTACCAATCGCCGGGATACCCGGTGGCGATCCGCGCGCGTGGTGCATCTCGTAGGCAACCCGTCCGGCGGCTGCCCTCGCGGCCGCTACGCCATCGACACGACGCTGTTGAGCAGCGTCTTCACGAGCACGGCCTGCCGCGTTGCGCCCGTTTTCGCGAAGATGCCGCGCAGGTGCGCGCGCGCGGTGTTCTTCGTGATGCCGGTCGCGGCGGCGGCCTCGTCGAGCGTCAGCCCGTCGACGAGCAGCAGCGCGATTTCGGTTTCCATCGGCGTGAGCCGGAACAGCCGGTGCAGCATGTCGCGCGACGTCTGCGGCGACGACACGGGATCGCGCACGAACACCGCGACGGCCGGCCGGTGCCGGCGGTCCTCGGCGCCGCGGTAGGGTGCGAGCGGGCGCAGCAGCACGCTCAACGGCATCGCGCCGCCGGGGCGCGACAGCGTGGTGGCTTCGATGCGGGCGAGCGCGCCCGCGCGGAAATGCTCGAGCGCGGCCTGCAATGCCTTCTGCAGCCGGCGCTCGTCGAGCGGGCACGAGGCGTGGAGCTGCTCGTGGCGCACGCACAGCCCGTCCTGCTGCTCGATCAGCCGCTCGGCGATGCGATTGCGCTTGATCACGCGGCCGTCCTCGTCGACGATCGCGGTGCCGACATCGAGCCGGTCGACGGTGCCCGCGTACAGCGCGCGTTCGGCATCGAGCACGTCGAACGCCGCGTGCAGTTCGACTGCCCGCTGCAGGTGCGGCAGCAGCGTCGCGACCTGCGCGCGTTCGGCCGCGTCGAAGTCCCGCCCGCCGTGCGCGCGGCTCACGAAGAACGCGCATTCGACGCCGCGTTCGCCGCGCAGGTTCGCGCCGAGGATGTAGCGCAGGTCGAGCGGCTGCAGGTACTGCCGGTAGAAATCGTGCGCGCGCCACGCGGTTTCGCCGAACAGCCGGTCGGCCGTGAAGACCTGGCCGGGCGGCTGATCGAGAAACGGGCACAGCGCATAGAACTGCTCGCTGTACGACGGCTCGCCGGGCAGCAGCGGGCCGTGCGCCGACGCGTTGATGATGAGCCCGTGCCGTGTGCCGCCCGGGTTGCGCAGCACCAGTGTCGTGAAGCGCGCGTCGAGCCGCACGCGGACCGCTTCGAGGAAGCCGGCCCACGGGGTCGCTTCCGACGGGCCCTGGTAGACGAGCCCGAGCCACGCGCTGAGTTCGCGCGCCGTCCACGCCGCGTCGTCGAAGCCGTCGTGCGCGGCCGGATCGCCGGGTGCCAGCGCGATGGGCATGCTCGTGTTCTCCTGGATCGGGGTGAAGGGTTCCCGAGCCAGCATACCGGCCGCCCGGCGGCCCGCGTCATCCGAACGGAGGAGGCGGCGCGCCCGGACGGGCCGGCGGGCAACCGCCGGGCTGCCCGCCTGCGGCGCCTACGCCGCGCGCTCGCGCAGCAGGTAAGCGACGATGCGCCCGGCCGCTTCGTCGGGGGACTCGGCGACCGTATCGACGCGCAGTTCGGGCCGCGCGGGCGGCTCGTACGGCGAATCGATGCCCGTGAAATGCTTCAGCTCGCCGCGCCGCGCCTTCTTGTACAGGCCCTTCGGGTCGCGCTCCTCGGCGACCGCGAGCGGCGTGTCGACGAACACCTCGACGAACTCGTCGGGGCCGGCGAGCGCACGCGCCATCTCGCGTTCCGAGCGGAACGGCGAGATGAACGACACGAGCGTGATGAGCCCCGCGTCGAGCATCAGCCGCGCGACTTCGGCGACGCGCCGGATGTTCTCCACGCGATCGGCCTCGGTGAAGCCGAGATCGCGATTGAGCCCGTGCCGCACGTTGTCGCCGTCGAGCAGGTACGTGTGCTTGCCGAGCGCGTGCAGCCGCTTCTCGACGAGGTTCGCGATCGTCGACTTGCCGGCGCCCGACAGCCCCGTCAGCCACACGATGCGCGGCGTCTGCGCCTTCTGCGCGGCACGCGCGGCGCGGTCGACGTCGACGGCCTGCCAGTGCACGTTGTGCGCGCGGCGCAGCGCGAAGTGCAGCATCCCGGCACCGACCGTGTCGTTGGTGAAGCGGTCGATCACGATGAAGCCGCCCGTGTGGCGGTTGCGGTCGTACGGATCGAACGCCACGGGCCGGTCGAAGCTCAGGTTGCACACGCCGATTTCGTTGAGCGCGAGCGTGCGCGCCGCGAGATGCTCGCGCGTGTTCACGTCGACCTTGTACTTCGGCGTCGCGCAGGTCGCGCCGACCGTCTGCGTGCCGAGTTTCACGAGATACGGGCGGCCGGGCAGCAGCGGCGCGTCGTGCATCCACACGAGCGTCGCCTCGAACTGGTCGGCCACCTCGGGCGGCGCGTCCGCGCGCGCGATCATGTCGCCGCGGCTGATGTCGATCTCGTCGGCGAGCGTGAGCGTCACCGCGTCGCCGGCGTGCGCGATGCCGCTTTCGCCGCGTTGCGTGATCACCGACGCGACGCGGCTCTCCTTGCCGGACGGCAGCACGCGCACGCGCTCGCCGACGCGGATCTCGCCCGATGCGATGCTGCCCGCGTAGCCGCGGAAATTCAGGTGCGGGCGGTTGACCCACTGTACCGGCAGCCGGAACGGCTCGTCGCGCGTCACGCGCGCGGCGAGCGGCAGCGTGTCGAGATGCTGCATCAGCGTCGGGCCCGCGTACCACGGCATCCGCGTGCCCGGCGCGATCACGTTGTCGCCGCGCAGCGCCGACATCGGGATGCTGACGATCTCCGCCAGCCCGAGCTCGGCCGCGAACGCGCGATAGTCGGCGTCGATGCGCTCGAACACGGCCCGGTCGTAGTCGACCAGGTCCATCTTGTTGATCGCGAGCACCACGCGCCTGATGCCGATCAGCGCGACGAGATGGCTATGACGGCGCGTCTGCGTGAGCACGCCCTTGCGCGCGTCGATCAGGATCACGGCGAGATCGGCGGTCGACGCGCCGGTGATCATGTTGCGCGTGTACTGCTCGTGGCCGGGCGTGTCGGCGACGATGAACTTGCGGCGCGCGGTCGCGAAGAAGCGGTACGCGACGTCGATCGTGATCCCTTGCTCGCGCTCGGCCGACAGGCCGTCGACGAGCAGCGCGAAATCGAGCTCGCCGCCCTGCGTGCCGACTTTCTTCGAATCGGCTTCGAGCTGCGTGAGCTGGTCGTCGAACAGCATGTTCGATTCGTAGAGCAGGCGGCCGATCAGCGTGCTCTTGCCGTCGTCGACGCTGCCGCACGTGATGAAGCGCAGCAGGTCCTTCGTCTGCGCATCGTCGGCGTGCATGTTGGGCGTTGCGTGCGTGGGCGCCTCGGGCGCGGTGAGAACGTGTGCCATCAGAAATATCCCTCCTGTTTCTTCTTTTCCATCGAGCCGGCCGAATCGCTGTCGATCAGGCGTCCCTGTCGTTCCGACGTGCGTGTCTCGCGCATTTCCCGAAGGATGTCGTCGAGCGAGCTCGCATCGCTGTCGATCGCGCCCGTCAGCGGGTAGCAGCCGAGCGTGCGAAAGCGCACCTTGCGCATCTGCGGCACTTCGCCTTTGCGCAGCGGCAGGCGTTCGTCGTCGACCATGATCAGCGCGCCGTCGCGTTCGACGACGGGCCGTTCCTTCGCGAAGTAGAGCGGCACGATCGGGATGTCGTGAAGCTGGATGTACTGCCAGATGTCGAGCTCGGTCCAGTTCGAGATCGGGAACACGCGCAGGCTTTCGCCCTTGCGCTTGCGCGCGTTGTACAGCGACCAGAGTTCGGGGCGCTGGCGCTTCGGGTCCCAGCGGTGCTGCTCGGAGCGCAGCGACACGATGCGTTCCTTCGCGCGCGATTTCTCCTCGTCGCGGCGCGCGCCGCCGAACGCGGCATCGAAGCCGTAATGATCGAGCGCCTGCTTGAGCCCCTGCGTCTTCCACACGTCGGTGTGCATGGCCGAGCCGTGCGTGAACGGATTGATGTCGTTCGCGACGCCGTCGGGGTTCACGTGCACGCGCAGGTCGAGGCCGAGGCGCGCGGCCGTCTCGTCGCGAAACGCGATCATCTCGCGGAATTTCCACGTCGTGTCGACGTGCAGCAGCGGAAAGGGCGGCTTCGCCGGGTAGAACGCCTTCATCGCGAGATGCAGCATGACCGAGCTGTCCTTGCCGATCGAATACAGCATCACCGGGTTCTCGCTCTCGGCGACCACCTCGCGCATGATGTGGATGCTTTCGGCCTCCAGTCGCTCCAAGTGGGTCAACATCGTTCGTCTCCTTGTTTCATGCCGGCGCCGCGCGACATGTGCGGCGTTTCGTGCATGACGCCAACGGTATCGAGCGAGCGGCATGCCGCTCTTCGTCCGGGTGGACTAAACCGCGGCGCGGCCGTGGAGCGGATCTTTCCTTAGTCCACCCGGACGAAGAGGTGCGCGACGCCGGCGCTTAAGGTGAGCGCTCGACCATCGGCGGAGACGACACATGACGGACGACACACGTGCCACGCAATTGCTTTCGGGCCAGACCTGGGCCGATTTCTGCGACACCCTGAAACGCAGCGGCGAACAGATCCTGCGCGCCGAGGCGCCGGACGATCCGCTGACACGCGCGGAAGGCTTTCGTTACCTGAGCCGGCTGATGCGCATCGCGCTCGAAATGCACGTCGAATTCGCGGACGGCGCGTGGCCCGGCTTTTTCTCGCCGTCGCACGAGACCGCGAAGATCGGCGCCGACAATCCCGACAACCTGTACCAGTACGCGCGGCTCGACGGCCGTTGCGAATACCGCGTGACGGGGCGGCGCGGCACGGTGGCCTACCTGAGCTTCGGCACGCAGAAGGGCGGCTACGAGACCGACGGCAAGATGCTGCAGACGGGCTTTCTCGATGCGAAGCAGCTCGAGATCGCACCGGACGGCAGCTTCGAGATCGTGCTGGGCGAGACACCGCGCGCGGGCAACTGGGTACGCATGGAGCCCGGCACCAACGCGTTGCTGGTGCGCCAGACCTTCCTCGACCGGCGCGCGGAGACGCCCGCGCAACTGAAGATCGAACGCATCGGCGCGCACGACCGCCCGGCGCCGCTCGATCCGCTCGCGTTGCAGGGCGGCCTCACGCGCGCCGCGCAGTTCGTCGAGCAGACGGCGAAGCTGTTCGCCGACTGGGCCGCGGGCTACCGGTCGCACGTGAACGCGCTACCGCCCGCCGACCAGGCGCTGTGCCAGTCGGTCGGCGGCGACCCGAACATCTACTACTACCACTCGTGCTGGGAGCTGGCCGACGACGAGGCGCTCGTGATCGACGTCGACACGGTGCCCGACTGCGATTTCTGGAACGTGCAGCTCAACAACTACTGGATGGAGTCGCTCGATTACCGGCACTTCGACATCTGCGTGAACAAGCACGGCGCGCGACGGAATGCGGACGGTGGCGTGACGGTGGTCGTCGCGGCCGCGCGGCCGGGCGGCGCGAACTGGCTCGATACGGCCGGGCATCGCACCGGCACGATCTGCTGGCGCTGGGTCGGCGCCGCGCAGCCGGTGCATCCGCGCACGCGGGTCGTGAAGCTCGCCGCGCTGAAGGAGGCCGCATGAACGCGCCGATCGACCTGATCCGCACGCGGCTCGACGCCGACGGACTGATCGCCGAAGCCGTGTCGCGCACGGGCGGGCTCACCGCGTTCGGCGACGGACCGTATCGCGAGGCGCTCGACGTGATGTGCGCGTCGCTGATCGACGAAGCGAAGCTGTCCGAACGCGGCGCGACGATGATGCGCGAGAAGCTCGTCGGGCAACTCGTGAACCGGCTCGTCGTCGAGGATTACTTCCGGCGCCATCCGGAAATCGCGGACATCGCGATCGACGATCCGCTCGTGATCGTCGGCCTGCCGCGCACGGGCACGACGCTGCTGCAGCGGCTGCTGGCCGTCGACCCGCGCTTCCATACTGCCGCGTGGTGGGAAACCCGCTACCCGGCGCCGCTCGCGGGCGAGACGCTGGCCGAGCCGGCGGTGCGCATCGCCCGCGCGCAGGCCGAAGTCGTGACGATGATCGACTGCATTCCGCAGATCCTCACGATTCATCCGCTCGATGCGATGCTCGCCGACGAGGAGTTCATGCTGATGGAGCACTCGTTCGTGTGCGCGATGGATTCGTACGCCAATGTGCCGCGCTATACGGCGTGGCTCGCGCGGCAGGATCTCACGCCGGTCTATACGTACCTGAAGCGGATGCTGCAGTTCCTGCAATGGCAGAAGGCGCAGCGCGGGGTCGCGCCGGCCGCGCGCTGGCTGCTGAAGACGCCGCAGCACCTGCATGCGCTCGACGTGCTGTGCCGCGTGTTCCCGCGCGCGCAGGTCGTGCTCACGCACCGCGACCCGGCGCAGACGATTCCGTCGATGGCCAGCATGGCGCACACGCTGTGGCAGATGTATGCGGACGATCCCGATCCGCTTGCCGTCGGCGCGCAGTGGAACGCGGGGATGGCACGCGCGATCGGCGCCGCGATGGCCGCGCGCGATGCGCTGCCGGCCGGCCGCTTCCTCGACGTGCGTTTCGAGGACATGGTGTCGAATCCGCTCGGCGTGGCCGAGGCCGTGTACGCATTTGCCGGCATGCCGCTCGATGCGCGGCGGCGCACGGCGATGACCGACTGGATGGCGCGCAACGGCCGCGACAAGCGCGCCGCGCACGACTATTCGATCGCGCGCTTCGGCTTCACCGATGCGCAGCTCGCGCGCGACTTCGCCGCGTATCGCGCGCGGCACCTGCGGGCGGCCGGCTGACGGCCGGGCTCGCGAAACCAACGACAACCAGGAGACAAGCCATGTTGCTGAAGGACAAGATCGTCGTGATTTCCGGGATCGGGCCGGGGCTCGGCGTGAAGCTCGCCGTCGAGGCCGCGCGCGAGGGCGCGCGCGGCGTGGTCGTCGCGGCGCGCACGACGGAAAAGCTCGACGACGCCGAAACGCGGATCCGTGCACTCGGCGTCGATTGCGACGTGCTGAAGGTGAAGACCGACATCACCGATCGCGCGCAATGCCGGCAGCTCGCGACGCAGGCCGTCGAGCGCTTCGGCCGGATCGATGCGCTCGTGAACAGCGCATTCGTGCACGGCAGGTTTCCCGAGCCGGTGGAGGAAGCCGACCTCGACGGCTGGCGCGCGGTGTTCGACACCAACGTGTTCGGCACGATGGCGCTTACGCAGGAAGTCGTGCCGCACATGAAGCGGCACAAGCGCGGCGCGATCGTGATGATCAACACGCAGGCGACCCGCAAGCCGTTTGCAGGGGAAGGCGGCTACGCTGTATCGAAGGGGGCGCTCGCCGTTGCGGCAAAATACCTGGCGCGCGAACTCGGCGTGCACGGCATTCGCGCGAACAGCATCCACATGGGGTGGATGTGGGGCGTACCGACCCGGACGTATTTCCGGCAGGCGGCGGCCGAATACGGGATGACGGAAGAGCAGGTGATCGCGCCGGTCGCGTCGAACATCGCGCTCGCGAAGCTGCCGACCGACGACGATTGCGCGCGCGCGGCGCTGTTCCTCGCGTCGGACTATGCGAACGCGGTGACGGGCGCGACGCTCGACGCAAATGGCGGCGATTTCATGCCCTGACGACGGAGCAAAGGATCATGCAGGACAACCACGACGAACGACACTTCCTTGCGTTCAACGGCGACGCGGACGGCCTGTGCGCGCTTCAGCAACTGCGGCTCGCGGAAGGCGTGCGCGGCACGCTCGTGACCGGCGTGAAGCGCGACATCAGGCTGCTCGAGCGGATCGACGCGCGCGCGGGCGACATCGTCACCGTGCTCGACGTGTCGCACGACCAGAATCGCGATGCCTGCGCACGGCTGCTGCGTGCAGGCGCGACGGTCCGCTATTTCGACCATCACTTCGCGGGCGAGCTGCCCGACGATCCGCGCTTCGACGCGCATATCGACACGGCGGCCGACGTCTGCACGAGCGCGATCGTGAACCGTTATCTCGGCGGCCGGCACGTGCGCTGGGCGATCGTCGCGGCATTCGGCGACGAGTTGCCGGCGCTCGGCGGCGCGCTCGCGCGCGAGCACGGGATCGACGACGCGGCGCGCGACACGCTCGCCGAACTGGGCCTCTACCTGAACTACAACGCGTACGGCGAGTGTGTCGGCGATCTGCATTTCGACCCGGCGGCACTTGCCGACGCGATGCTGCCGTGCGTCGACCCGCTCGAGTTCGTACGCGAGACCGCCGTGTTTGCCGCGCTGCGCGACGGCTACCGCGACGATATGGCACGGGCGTGCGCACTCGCACCGCTGCGCGAGGTGCCCGGCGCGACGCTGGTCCGGATGCCCGATCATCCATGGGCGCGGCGCGCGACGGGCATGCTCGCGAACGAGCGGATGCGCAACGCGCCGCATGCGGCGCTCGCGGTGCTGTCGCCGCGCGCGGACGGCGGGCTCGTCGTCAGCGTGCGCGTGCCCGACGGCCGGCCGCTCGGCGCCGACGAGTTCTGTCGCGGCTTTCCGACCGGCGGCGGGCGCAAGCGCGCGGGCGGCATCAATCATCTGCCGGAAACCGAGTTCGACGCGTTCGCCGAGCGGTTCGAGGCGGCGTTCCGGCTCGATTGATGCGACGGCCCGCGAGCATGGCCGGCACGTTGTGGCCATAGCAGCGCTCCTCGACACGCTCGGCGATGCGCCAGCCGAGCGCGGTACGCGCGAACCGGTCGACGTACCACAGCCCGAGAAACATCACCTGCGTGCCGCCGTCCGGCAGCGCGACTTCCATCGGATTGAAGCAGATCGTGCGGCCGCGCGCGGTGTCGCCGTCGAGCCGGATCGACAGGTTGCCGACCAGGTGCTGGTACTGCGGAAACCGCGGCAGCACGGTGCGCAGCCACGCCTTCACTTCCGGATAACGGCCCGCGATACCGCCCATCGCGCGATAGTCGATCGCCGTGTCGGGCGTGAACACCGCGTCGAGCGCGTCGAAGTCGCGCGTGTCGATCGCGGTCGAATACGCGACGATCAGTTCGCGGATGTCGTGATGGTCGGACAGCGTTTGCAGATCGGGCATCGGGGGCTCCCGGTCAGGCGCCGTTGCGCCGGCGTGCCGCATGGAGCGCTTCGGCGCGCCGCTTCACGTCGCGCGCGCACTGGTCGAAACCCTGTTTCACCCACGCACCGTGGTTCTGCATGATCGTGTCCGCGTTGATGCCGAGGAACTGGTCGGTCGTGAAATAACGGCAGCGTTCCGCGCCGATCGCGTCGATGTACTGGTCGCGGCGCGCGGCGTCCTTGTTGTCGTCGGTCGGGCGCTGCTCCCACGACAGCAGGCGTTCCGGTTCGCACGCGACGAGGATCTCGTTGACGGGAATCACGGTTTCCGTGCCGGGAATGCGCACCTGCATGTGCACGAAATCGCCGAGCCTGCCGGTCGTTTCGAAGCCGACGCAGAACGTGTTCCATTCGCCGTAGCGCGGGAAGTCGGTCAGCACTTCCCAGACGACGGAGGCCGGTGCGTCGATGTCGACGGTGATCGAGGTGACGAGATTCGAGGGTTTGGTCATGGCGGCGTATCGGGTGAGTATCAGGTGAGTAGCGGGTGAGGCCGCGCGCCCGGCCGGCCGGGCGCCGCAGCAGTCGGAAAGGTCCG
>NZ_LDVA01000208.1:0-16096 GCF_050768715.1 Burkholderia sp. ZZQ-2
CCCCGATCCGGCGCAAACGCCCGCCCCGCGCGGCTCAAACATCAGAAGGATCGATGGTTCAGCCCTCATTTCAGCTTGCGAAAATGCTCCGACTTGCGGCCCGTTCGCGTTAAACTGCGTCGAGCTGTATTCAACAAAGACATCTTCGCCACTACGGCATCCACGATACGAGGATAGGTTCGATGCGCACTACCGGCTCATCCGGGGCAATGACCCTGCTCACCGAACACGACCCGGCCGACGGCCGCGAACTGCGCTCGCTCCGGCTCGAGGCAACCGGCGACGGCAAAAGCGTGCTGCTGATCGAGATCGACGAACGCAAGCCCGGCATCCATCGCGAAGTCCGCTACGAGATCACGCCGGCCGAACTGATCGCGGCGATCCGCTCGCACGGCGCCGAGCTGCCCGGCGAAAACCATGGCGCCGCGTCGCTCGCCCGCACCTCCTCCTGATTTCGAACGGTGAGCCGCTCGCAGCGCGCCGGCTCACCGCGCCCCTGCCGCCGTCAGGCGCTTTCCGTCATTCCCGCCGTTGTCTTGAAAAAGGCCGATAATCGGCCCATCTGCGTTTCCTGTCCACGCATGTCCTTTTCGGCCAGCCGTCATGCTCCGTGACCTCGTCGCCCAATACGGGCCGCTTCTCGTCTTCGCCAACGTGCTCGCGGCGGCCATCGGCCTGCCGGTGCCCGCGATGCCGACGCTCGTGCTGTTCGGCGCGATGTCCGCGATGCATCCCGAGATGATCGGCTCGCAACTGGTGACGGTGGTGGCGCTGTCGGTGCTCGGCGCATTGATCGGCGACACCGTGTGGTACGTCGCCGGGCGCCGTTACGGCGGCACGACGCTGAAGACGATCTGCCGGCTGTCGCTGTCGCGCGATACCTGCGTGAGGAAGACCGAACGCTTCTTCGGCCGCTACGGCGTGCGCGTGCTCGCGGTCGCGCGCTTCATTCCCGGGTTGTCGCTGGTATCGGTGCCGATGGCCGGTGCGCTCGGCACGCGCTACCGCACGTTCGCCGGCTACGATGCCCTCGGCGCCGCACTGTGGACGATCGTCGGCCTGGTGGCCGGGCTGGTGTTCTACCGGCAGATCGACTGGCTGTTCGCCGGCGCGAGCCGCCTCGGCCGCGCGGTGCTGCTGGTGATCGTCGCGCTGCTCGCCGTGTATGCGGCCATCCGCTGGATGCGCCGCCGCGCGCTGATCCGCCAGCTGGCCAATGCGCGGATCAGCGTCGACGAACTCGACCAGCTGCTGCGCGACGCCACCGCGCCCGTCGTGCTCGACGTGCGCTCGCCCGAGCACCGCAAGCTCGACCCGTTCACGATTCCCGGCGCGCAATTCGCCGACGATCGCCAGATCGGCGACATCGTCGCGCGCTATCCGCTCTCGCAGAAGTTCGTCGTGTACTGCTCGTGCCCGAACGAAGTGACGGCGGCCCTGATGGCGAAGCGCCTGCTCGACGCAGGCTTCACCGATGCGCTCGCGCTGCGCGGCGGCCTCGACGCCTGGCGCGATACGGGCCGCCAGCTCACGTCGCTCGTGGAAGACATGCCGGCCGCGAACGATCCGGTCGCGGGGCTGCACAAGCCGGCCTGATCGTTTCGATCGAAAGCCGGCCGTGCGAAGCGGGGGCGCATGCCCCCTTCGATCAGAACGCGTGCAGCGGCAGGTTCACGACCAGGCGGTACTCGGTGTTCGTCGCGTCCGAGTAGTGCGCCGAACCGGCGTGCCACATCGCGATGAACGTGACCTTCGTGTCCTTCAGCTTGCCGCTCTGGAACGTGTACGACGGGATGAAGCCGAACTCGTGGTGACGGCCCTGCACCGGCGCGCCGTTGCTCCAGTAGATGCTCGACTTGCTCGGATCGAGCGCCGCGCTCGCGCTGCCGTCCGCGCCCCAGCCCGTCACGCCCCAGACCATCGCCTTGAAGCCCGGCAGGCCCGCTTCCTTGCCGTAGAACGTGTAACGCAGCTGCAGCGACTTTTCGTGCGGCGCGTTGTAGTCGACGTCCATCGAGTTGGTCAGGAAGATGCCGTTCGTTTCGTTCAGGTAGTCGAAGAACTGGTCGCCGAGCACCTGCTGGAAGCCGAGCAGCAGCTCGTGCGGGCCGTGCTGCGCGGCCAGCGACAGGCTGTACGCGTTGTTGTTGATCTTGCCTTGCAGCGCATCGCCCGTGTCGTGCGTCGAGTAGACGTTGCCGAAGCCCGTCCACTTGATCGTCTGCGGGCTGCCGATGCTGTGCTTCACCGACGCGTAGTACTGGTGCCACACGTCGTCGGCCTGGTTCGCGTACAGCGCGATTTCGCCGTTCGGCGAGTAATCCCACGTGCCGCCGACGTACGACAGGCGATTGATGCGCGTGCCGCCGTATTGCGTCGTCAGGTTGGTGAGCGTCGTGTGACCGCGCGCGTCGGTCTTCGTGAAGCTGCCGGCCTCGAGCATCACGTTCTTGAATTCATTGCTGACGAGTGTCGCGCCGAGGAACGTCGGCGGCAGCGCACGGTTGTCGTGCTGCTCCATGAACGGGTTGTCGACGGCCTGCAGACCGTACTTGACCACCGTGTTCGAGATGCGCGCCTTCACGTCGTAGATGCCGGGGTAGGCCCATGCGAGCTGGTTGCCGCCACCGCCGCCCTTCGCGATGTGCACCATGCTGCCGGCGCCCTGGCCGCCGTCGAGCTTCAGCGCCGCATACAGCGACGCATCGAAGCCGATACCGATCAGGCCCGTCGTATAGCCCGACTCGAAGTTCGCCATCGCGCCCTGGACCCACGCGTGGCGATGCGGGCCGCCCTTGGCGTCGAGCACGTCCGCATAGTTGCGGAACAGGAAGTTGAGGTGGCTGTCGGCAATGAAACCCTTCGACTGCGACTGGGCCGACGGCTCGTCGGGCGGCGTGACGGCCTGGGTCGCTTCGGCGTTGACAATGGCGTTCGGGGTCGTTGCCTGCGCAACGGTCGTGCCCGGTGCGGCCTGGGCGACCGTCAGCGGTGCGGGGGCCGCGTCGTCGGCGTGCGCGACGCCCGTCAGCGAGACACCGGCGAGTGCCGGCAGCCCCCATGCGAGCAGCATTTTCGATGCCGTCCCGATCGTCTTCTGTTTCTTCATCGTAATTCTCGTCTTGTGTTGATATCGTCCACGCCGGCTGCGATCCGCTCCCGGCCCCCCGGCGCGCCCGGTTAAGGACGCGCCTGTACCCGCGGCGCGAAGATCGTTCGCGCCGCACCTACCCCTGTTGACCTGCCTTGGTTATGTTTGCTGCGTCACTTCAGCTCACGCCACACCCGCGCGGATGCACGCGACACGCGCTGCCGACCCCTGCCGAACTTCCGGCAGCGGCACGTCCTGCGCGCACGCATCGATCGCGACCGGGCAGCGCGTGCGGAACGCACAGCCGGACGGCGGGTTGAGCGGCGAGGGCATCTCGCCCGCCAGCAGCATCGGGCGGCGAGCACGCTCGCGCGCCGGCTCCGGCGTCGGCGCCGCATCGAGCAGCGCCTTCGTGTACGGGTGTTGAGGGACGCCGTACACGTCATGCCGCGTGCCGAACTCCATCACGCGACCGAGATACATCACGAGCACACGCTGGCTGATCGCCTTCACCACGGCGAGATCGTGTGCAACGAACAGATAGGACAACGACAGTTCGCGTTGAAGATCGCGCAGCAGGTTCACGATCTGCGCCTGGATCGACACGTCGAGCGCCGATACGGGTTCGTCGCAGATCACGAGCTTCGGCTCGCTGATCAGCGCGCGCGCGATGCCGACGCGCTGGCACTGCCCGCCGGAAAATTCATGCGGATAACGCAGCAGGTGATGCGCGTTCAGGCCGACGCGTTCGAGCATCGTGACCACGCGGCGGCGCACCTCGGTGCGGCCGAGGCCGGCCTGGTGCGTGACGAGCGGCTCCGCGACAACCTGTTCGATCGTCATGCGCGGATCGAGCGACGCGAGCGGATCCTGGAAGATCATCTGCACTTCGCGCCGCATCGCGGTGCCGCGCAGGTGATCGGGCGCCACGGCTTCGCCGCGCCATTTCACGGCGCCCGCCGTCATCGGCACGAGCCCGATCAGCGCACGCGCGAGCGTCGACTTCCCGCAGCCCGATTCGCCGACGAGCCCGACGGTCTCGCCGCGCTTCACGTCGAACGACACGCCGTCGACGGCGCGCAGCGTGCCCTTCGGCGACCACGGATAGCCGCCGAGCGGCACGCGGAAATGCACTTTCAGCCCATCGACGGACAGCAGCGTGTCGTCCGTCGCGCCGGTATTGCGGCGTTCATCGACGCTCATCGCAGACCTCCCGTCATATCGGCCACGGGGCGGTGGCATGCGCGCACCGCGCCCACGGCGCCATAGGTTTCGAGCGCGGGGCGCGCCGCGCCGCAGCGTTCTTCCGCGTACGTGCAGCGCTTCGCGAACGCGCAGCCGGCCGGCGCGGTGCCGGGCATCGGCGGATTGCCGGGAATCGCGACGAGCGGCGCATCGTCCGCGTCGGTCAGGCGCGGCAGCGCGTTGAGCAGGCCGATCGTGTACGGATGCGACGGCGCCGCGAAAATCGATTCGGCCGGCGCGTATTCGACGGTGCGGCCCGCATACATGACCATCACGTCGTCCGCGAGGCCCGCGACCACGCCCATGTCGTGCGTGATCAGCACGATCGCCGTGCCGCGCTCGCGGTTCAGCTCGCGCAGCAGGTCGATGATCTGCGCCTGCACGGTCACGTCGAGCGCGGTGGTCGGCTCGTCGGCGATCAGGATCTCCGGCTCGGACAGCAGCGCCATCGCGATCATCACGCGCTGGCGCATCCCGCCCGAGAACTCGTGCGGATACATGCGGATGCGGCGCGCCGCGTCCGGGATACGCACCGATTCGAGCGCCTCGATCGCGCGCTTCGTGGCTTCCCTGCGCGACAGCTTGCGATGCAGCTGCAGCGTCTCGGTCATCTGCCGCTCGATCGTCAGGAACGGATTGAGCGACGTCATCGGGTCCTGGAAAATCATCGCGATCCGGTCGCCGCGCACCTTGTTCAGCGCGCGCGCATCCATCTCGAGCAGGTTGTCGCCGCGATAGCGCGCGGCGCCCGTCGTCGTGCCGTTGCCGGCCAGCAGGCCGAGCAGCGCCATCACGGTCTGGCTCTTGCCCGAGCCCGATTCGCCGACGATGCCGAGCGTCTTGCCGGCTTCGAGCGAGAACGACACGCCGCTCACGGCGTCGACCGGCGGCGCGTCCTTGCGCGTGAAGCGCACGCCGAGGTTGTCTACTTCCAGCAGTGCACCCATTTCAGCGATCCTTCGGGTCGAGCGCGTCACGCAGGCCATCGCCGACGAAGTTCACGCAGTAGAGCGTCACGCACAGCATGACGGCCGGGGCCAGCAGCAGCCACGGCATCGATTCCAGTTTCTGCGCGCCGTCCTGGATCAGCACGCCCCAGCTCGTCATCGGTTCCTGCACGCCGAGGCCGAGGAACGACAGCACCGATTCGGTCAGCACGATGCCCGGCACCGAGACCGTCGCGTACACGACGACCACGCCGAGCAGGTTCGGCACCACGTGGCGCCGCACGATCGTGGCCGGCGACACGCCGATCGCGCGCGCCGCATCGACGAACTCGCGGCTGCGCAGCGACAGCGTCTGGCCGCGCACGACACGCGCCATGTCGATCCACGAGAACGCGCTGATGGTCAGCACGACCAGCATGAACGAGCGGCCGAACAGGGTCATCATCAGGATCGCGATCAGCAGGTACGGGATCGCGTACATCATGTCGACGACGCGCATCATCACGGCATCGGTGCGGCCGCCCGCGAAGCCCGCGGTCGCACCCCACGCGACGCCGAACAGGCCCGACACGAGCGTGCCGAGCAAGCCGACCTCGATCGACACGCGTCCGCCGATCAGCGTGCGCACGAGCAGGTCGCGGCCGAGCTCGTCGGTACCGAACCAGTGCTGGTTGGCCCAGGTCGGCGGCAGGCTGATCGCGCCCCAGTCGCTCGCGGCCGGGTCGGCGGTCAGCAGCCACGGGCCGACGAAACACGCGATCGTGATCAGCGCGAGCAGCACGAGGCTGAACACGGCCGCACGGTTGTGAAGGAAGCGCGCCATGGCAAGCGCGAGCGGCGAGCGCGAACGCGGCGGCGTGTCGGTCTGCACGGGCAGGCCGACGACGGGAGTAGTCGGAGTCATCGCAGTGCCTCGCTCAATAACGGATGCGCGGATCGAGCCACGCGTACGCGAGGTCGACCAGCAGGTTGAACAGCACGGCGCAGACGGTGGTCAGCACGACGAGGCCGAGCACGAGCGTGTAGTCGCGGTTGATCGCACCGTTCACGACGAGCTGGCCGAGGCCCGGCAGCGCGAACACCGATTCGGTGACGACGGCCGCGGTGATCGACGAGATGCAGACCGTGCCGACCAGCGACACGACCGGCATCAGCGCGGGCTTCAGCGCGTGGCGCAGCACGATCGTCGAGCCCGGCAGGCCCTTCGCGCGCGCGGTGCGGATGTAGTTGCTCGACAGCGTCTCGATCATCGAGCCGCGCATCACGCGCGCGAGCAGCGACATGTTGATGAAGGTCAGCAGCACGATCGGCAGCAGCCGGTACTGCCAGCCGCCGTCGCCCCAGCCGCCCGCCGGCAGCCAGCCGTTACCGGCCGACGTCTTCAGCAGGATCGCGAAGATCCACACGAGCACGGGGCCGAGCACGAACGGCGGCACGACGTTGCCGATGTTGCCGATCAGCATCACGATGCGGTCGATGAAGCTGTCGCGGCGCACGGCCGCGACGGTGCCGAGCAGCACGCCGAGCCCGATCGAGATCGGGATCGACAGGCCGCCCACGCCGAGGCTCACCGGCAGCGCCTTGCGCACCAGGTCGTTCACGGACCAGTCGACGTAACGGAACGACGGACCGAGATCGCCGTGCAGCAGCGCGTTCAGGTACATCAGGTACTGCTTCCACAGCGGCTGGTCGAGGTGATACTTCGCGTTCAGGTTCGCGAGCGTCGCCGCGGACAGCTGCTTTTCCGTATCGAACGGGCCACCGGGCGTCAGGTGCAGCAGCAGGTAGCAGACGGTGACGACCGCGAGGATCGTCGGCACCGCCCACAACGTACGCCTCAATGCGTAGGCCAGCATGATCGCTCCGCTCAGTGCTTGATCACGTACATGTCCTGCGACGCACGCATGTCGATCACGTTCTTCAGCGAGTAGCCACCGACGTACGGCTTCACGAGACGGTCGGCCGAATACTGGAACAGCGGCACCATCGGCGTGTCGTTCAGTGCGAGATCGTGTGCCTGCGTGAGCAGCGCGGCACGCGCCTTGTCGTCGAGCTTCTGGTTGCCTTCGTCGACGAGTGCGTCTACCTGCTTGTTGCAGTAGCCGACGGTGTTCTGCGCGCTGCCGCAACGCAGCAGGTCGAAGAACGTCATCGCGTCGTTGTAGTCGGCGAACCAGCCGTCGCGCGCGATCTGCACCTTGCCGTCATGGCGCTGCTTCATCAGCACCTTGAACTCGACGTTCTCGAGCTTCGTGTTGATGCCGAGCTTGGTACGCCATTCGGACGCCGCGAACAGCGCGACCTTCTTGTGCAGGTCGTTGGTGTTGTAGGTCAGCGTGAACGACAGCGGCTTCGCGTCCGAATAGCCGGCCTGCTTCAGCAGGTCCTTCGCGGTCGAGACACGCTTGGCCATCGGCCACGACGCCCAGTCCGGCGTGAACGGCTGCACGCCCTTCGTGCCGTTCGGCATCAGGCCGTACATCGGCTTCTCGCCGGCCTGCGTGAGCTTCTGGGTCAGCACGTCGCGATCGAGCACCATCGATAGCGCCTGGCGCACGCGCTTGTCCTTCAGTGCCGGATCGCTGTTGTTCAGGTAGTAGTAGTACGTCGCGAGCTGCAGGCCCTGGCGCAGTTCGCCGCCGAACTGCTTGCTGACCTGCTGGAAGATCCCCGACGGGATCGAGTAGCTGTAGTCGATCTGGCCGGCCTGGTACATGCGCATCGCCGTCTCGTCGCTCTCGATCGGCAGGTACGTGACCTTGTTGATCACGACCTTCGGCGCATTCCAGTATTTCGCATCCTTCGAGATCACGATGCGGTTGTTCGGCTGCCAGTCGACGAGCTGGTAGGCGCCGTTGCTGACGATGTTGCCCGGGCGCGTCCATGCATCGCCGAGCTTCGTCACCGTGTCCTTGTTCACCGGTGCCAGCGGCACCATCGCGGTGAGCTCGGGGAAGAACGCGACCGGCACGTCGGTCGTCACTTCCAGCGTGTACGGGTCGACGGCGCGCACGCCGAGCGTCGACGGCGCGGCCTTGCCCGCGATGATGTCCTTCGAGTTCTTCACGAACTCGACGAGGATCGTGTACTTCGAGCCCGTCTTCGGATCGACGAGGCGCTGCCATGCATAGACGAAATCGGCGGCCGTCACCGGCTGGCCGTTGCTCCACTTCGCGTCGCGGCGAAGCTTGAAGATCCACGTCGTCGGCGTCTTGCGTTCCCACGACAGCGCGACACCCGGCACGACCTGGCCGGCTGCGTCGATGCGCGCCAGCCCTTCGAACAGGTCGAGGCCGATCGTGTTGCCGGTCCACGATTCGATGTGCGCCGGGTCGAGCGACTCGACTTCGGCAGGCACCTGGCGCGTCAGGTCCTGTTGAGGAGCGAGCGCGACGTTCGACGGAACGGAAACGGCGTGGGCGACAGGCGTCAGGGCGAGCGCGGCCAGCACGGCCGACATGGCATGCAAGGATTTCATCGTGGCAGTCTTGAGAAGGGTTGTTCGGTGAGCGTCGCGCGGCGGATGCCGCGGCTTACGCGTGAGACGCTGACGGGCGCAGCGATTGAGGAGGCCCGTGATTCTCGTATTGCATTTTAGTATTCCTTACGTTTCTTTCGACAGGTATTCCGTCTTCGAAACGAAGGAATACCTGTGCGTTAGAACAGCCTCGGCGTACCGACCCAGACCACCACCGACTCGATCTTCGCGGTGTTGACCCAGCTGTGCGGGACCGTCGACTGATAGTGCGAACTGTCACCGGCCTGCAGGACGAACGTCTTGCCTTCCAGCGTCAGCGACACTTCCCCTTCAATCACATACAGGAACTCCTCTCCTGCATGTGTCGTCACCTCAGACCGCTTCTGCCCCGGCGGCATCCTCACGAGGATCGCCTCCAGCTGGCGCCCTTCGGACACGTTCGTCAGCCTCGCGAACAGGTTCGCCGAATCGGCAAACCCGAAGAAGCGCAGCTGCTCGCCTCGGCAGACCGAGCGTTCCTCGCTCGGCGTATCCACGAAGTACTGCACCGTCACACCGAGCGCGTGCGCGATACCGGCCAACGATGTCAGCGACGGCGACGCGAGCCCGCGTTCGACTTGAGACAGAAACGGCTTCGAAATCCCCGCGGCGGTAGCGGTGTCGTCGAGCGTGCGCTTGAGTCGTTGGCGCAACGCGCGAATCTTGCTGCCCAGAGCGGCGGCAGCGTCTGCGGACCGCGAGTTTTCAGTGGGGGGAACCATAGCAGGCCGAAAAGTGATCGTCAAAAAATGTTTGATGGAAAATAACTAAGTTAGAACGATATAGCTTAGTCTTCGGGTTCGCACCCGTCTTCGGTGTTGAGCCCGGTGCACTAAACGGGACACGAAGCGAGCGAAACGACGCGCTATCTTGCCAGACTCGCCGGCTTCACAGGCAAGCTGCAAGCGGCTCTCCGGGAATATTCGGAGAGCCGGCATGAAAGCTTACAAGTAAATGATGAGACGAATGTTCCTGAAAGCTACTGCCACATTAGGAGTTTCCCTAAGTGGCGGATACCAGACGCACCGGACCGGCTGCCGTTACCATGCGCGCGCCGGTCGGGGCCCCTCCCCGCCACACCAGGCGGAGTCAGGCCCCGGCCCGGGCTAACCGCCCGACTGTTCCATCGCCAGCGCAAAGCTTACCCGGCCCATTGTGCATCGGCGCCAGTTCGACCCCAAGACGACGCGCGATCCGTGCCGTCCGTTTCAAACGAGATTGATGATGCAACCACCTGTTTCACAAACCCGATCGTTCACGACGGTCTTCCTCATCGAAATGTGGGAGCGTTTCGGCTACTACGGCATGGCCGCGCTCCTGGTCCTCTTCATGGTCGACCGGCTCGGTTTCACCGACAGCCATGCGAACCTGACCTGGGGTGCGTTTACCGCACTCGTCTATGCCGCGCCGTCGATCGGCGGCTGGATCGGCGACAAGGTGCTCGGCGCCCGCCGCACGATGATCATCGGCGCGTCCGTGCTCTGCGCCGGCTACCTGATGCTGTCGGTACCGAACGACCAGCTGACGTACATGTACGCGTCGCTCGGCGTGATCGTCGTCGGCAACGGCCTGTTCAAGGCCAACGCGGCGAACCTCGTGCGCCGCATCTATGAAGGCGACGACGCGCGCATCGACAGCGCGTTCACGATCTACTACATGGCGGTCAACATCGGCTCGACGGTGTCGATGCTCGCGACGCCGTGGATCAAGGATCACTGGGGCTGGCACACCGCGTTCGCGGTCTGCTGCGGCGGCATGCTGCTCGCGATCCTCAACTTCATGCTGATGCATCGCACGCTCGCACACGTCGGCTCGCTGCCCGACGACCAGCCGATCCGCTGGAAGCGCCTCGGCGCGGTCGCCCTGGGCGGTGTCGGGCTCGCGCTGGTCACGCTGTACGTGCTGCAGCACAAGCAGCTCGCCGTCGCCAGCGTGTGGACGGCGGCGTTCGCGATCCTCGCGATCTTCGCGTACATGATCGCGAAGTCGGAGCGCTCGGAGCGCGCCGGCCTGATCGCGGCGCTCGTGCTGATCGGCCAGGTGATCCTGTTCTTCATCTTCTACGTGCAGATGTCGACGTCGCTGACGCTGTTCGCGCTGCGCAACGTCGATCCGCGCTTCATGCTGTTCGGCACGACGCTGTTCACGTGGAGCGCCGCGCAGTTCCAGGCGCTGAACCCGATCTGGATCATGCTGCTCAGCCCGGTGCTCGTGTGGGTCTACAACGCCGTCGCGAAGGGCGGCCGTGACCTGCCGGTCGCCGCGAAGTACGCGCTCGGCTTCGGCGCAGTGGCCGCGGGCTACCTGGTGTTCACGATCAGCGGCCGCTTTGCGGTGGACGGCCGCGTGTCGTCGTGGTTCATGGTGTGGGGCTACGGCCTCTACTCGCTCGGCGAACTGCTGGTGAGCGGCCTCGGCCTCGCGATGATCGCCCGCTACGTGCCGGCGCGCATGAGCGGCTTCATGATGGGTGCGTACTTCGTCGCGACGGGCGTGTCGCAGTATCTGGGCAGCGTCGTCGCGAACTTCGCGCAGATGCCGTCGCACGAACTGCCGGCCACCGAATCGCTGCCGCTCTACCTGTCGCTGTTCGAGAAGCTCGGCTGGCTCGCCGCGATCGGCATGCTGCTCGCGCTGCTGCTGCTGCCGCTGATGAACCGCCTGTCGCGCCAGCACCAACGTTGTGCGGAAGAGCGCCGCGAGGAATCGCTGCAGGCGCAGGGTGCCGCCACGGCCCAGTAAGGACTATCCCTCGGCGTGCGGCCTGCACGCCACATTCTCCCGCCGGTTGCGCGATTGCGTCCTACACTGGTTGCAAAGCAGTGCATCCGCCGCGATGCGCGCTGGCGGGAGAAGACCATGAAAAGCAAGACCACGAGGCTCCTCCGGATCCTCTCGGACATCCGGTACGCGCAGCGATGCACTGCGCTGCGCGCCGCCCGGGCAGCAGCCGAAGCCGACGCGGTACTCGCGGAACGCGACGATCCGGCGCCCGACGAGCGCGACGACGCCGAATCCGACGACCCCACCGCCGTTCCCCGCTCCCGTATCGGCTCACCTCACTGACGCCGCGCCGCACGTTCCGCGCCGCTCACGCGGCCGCACCGCGCCACCGCGCGATCCACGTTCCCGAACCGGCCACGGCCATCATCAGCCCGAGCGCGCACGCGTCGGCCACGAGACCCACGCCGACGTGCCGCAGGTCGGCACTGCCCACGACCGGATGCAGGAGCGAATCGATGACGAGCGAGATCGCCGCGCCCGCGACGAAGCAGATCAGCCCGCGCTGGCCCACGGCCACGACCGGCCGCACGCCCTGCGCGATCCGCGCGATCCAGCCGAAGCGCACGCAATCGGCCATCAGCCACGCGATGGCCGCGAAGCTCACGACGCGCGGCAGCGCGAGATCGCGCTTGAACACGCCTTCCGGCAGCGGCAGCCCCGAGAACAGCTTGTAGCTCGCGCAGCCGAGCACGACCGCGCAGGCCAGCCCGGTCGCCGCGGCCCCCCAGCGACCGAGCGCGATGCGCCGGTAGAACGGCTGGCAGCGCGCGAGCACGCCGGCGACGAACATCAGTTGCCACGCGAACGGATTGAAACTCCAGCGGAATCCGTCGGTGTCCAGCAGCTCGGGGCCGAGCCAGCCCGCCGCGATCCACGACGCGACGCCGAGCGCGACGAGCAGCCACGGATGCCGGCGCGCGAACGGCACGAGCACCGGCGACGCGAGCGCGAACAGCACGTACATCGGCAGCACCGACGCGAGATAGGGCTGGCGCTGGAACGTCAGCAGTTCGGCAAGGCCCGTGAGCGGCGAGGCGAGCATCACGCTGACGTCGTCGAGCGCGAGGTTCGGCGCATCGATCCCGTAATGGTCGAGCACGGCCGACACGACGAGCATCAGCGTCGAGGTTGCGAGAAACGCGCGGTAGATCTGCATCGCGCGGCGCACGAACCGCCGTTGCGCGGCGCGCGCGCCGTGCCGTTCGGCGATCGCGCCATAGGCGCTCGCGGTCGCGAAACCGCCGAGAAAGACGAAGACCTCGGCCGCGTCGCACAGCGCGAACGCGTGCAGCGTGACGCGCGACAGCACGCTCGCGCCGATGTGATCGACGACGATCATCAACAGCACGATGCCGCGGAAGAAATCGACTTCGATCAGACGGCCGCCGCGCGGCGGCCGAGCGGTGGCGGGCGGCACGCTCAACGACATGAGCGCACCCGCACGACGGCGGTGCGGCACGCACCGGGGAATGGATCGGGAAGAAGAAGGCGCGCGGGATCAGCCGCGATACGCGTATGCCCGCATCGCGCCAACCCGGCCGGCCAGGCACGGAGAGGACCGTTCATTGAAAGGCTGCATACGAAGGGAAGTCGGTGAGGCCAGTCTAGTAGCCGATCAGGAGAGACCCTAAGTAACAAAGTGCAACCGAATCTTCTGTTCGATTACACGCGCGAGCCTTGTGATGCGAAGCAGGCAGCGTCGCCAGATTCGCGCCAGCGCGACGCCAGTTTGCGGTCAGCATCGACGGGTTCGACCGCCGGGCGATGACGATGCCGATGCGATATGCGCCACGTTCCGCGCCGCCGCCGCGTCGCGATCGACGCCTATCCGCGTGCCTATCCGCGCACGGGCAGGCGCCGCATCAGCATGGCGCTGTGCCACGCGGTCAGCGCAACGGCGACCCAGATCGGCCCGTACGTCGCGAGCTTCGCGACGCTCAGCGTTTCGCCGAGCAGCAACAGCGACACCGCGACGAGCAGCACGGGCTCGACGTAGCCGAGAATTCCGAACAGGGCCATCGGCAGCATCCGGCTGGCCTTCAGGTAGCTCGCGAGCGCGAGCGTGCTCAGCACGCCGAGCCCCGGCAGCAGCGCGGCCCACAGCACGGGATGGCCGGCCACGCGCGTCGCGCTCGTCGCGACCATCGCGAACGCGACCGGGCACAGCAGCGCGATCTCGACCGCGAACGCGGCGAGCGAATCGGCGTTGATCCGCCGGCGCAGCACGAAATACGGCGGATAACCGAGCGCGACGACGAGCGTCGGCCACGCGAACGCGCGCGTTGCCCACACTTCGTGCGCGACGCCGAGCGCGGCGCACGCGACCGCCGTCCATTGCAGCGGATCGAGCCGTTCGTGATAGTAGAAGCGGCCGACGAGCACCATCGTCAGCGGCAACAGGAAATAACCGAGCGACACTTCGAGCATGCGCCCGTGCAGCGGCGCCCACAGGAACAGCCACAACTGCAATCCGAGCAGCGCGGCGCTCACGGGCACCGCGATCAGCAGGCGCCAGTCGCGCACGCTGCGCCGAAGGAGGTCGACGAGCGCCGGCCAGCGGCCGCGCAGCGCGATCAGCGCGAGCGCGCCCGGTGCGGTCCACAACACGCGCCACGCGAAGATGTCGAGCCCCGTGAGCGGCGCGAGCAGTTTCGCGTAGGCGGACATCAGCGCGAACAGCGTCGATGCCGCCACCGACAGCATGAGGCCGCGCCCGGCCTCCGGATACCCCGTCATGATCGTTCCGTGCCGCTTACTGCTGCTGGAAGCGCTCGAAGCGCTTCTCGGTCCGGCGTTCCTCGAACGTCACCTCGGTCACGCGCGCGGCCGGCGGCCCGTGACGCAGCCACGCGAGCATCCGGTCGATCTGCGCGCCGGGGCCCTGGATCATCGCTTCGACGGTGCCGTCCTCGAGATTCGCGACCCAGCCGCGCAGCTTCAGCGCATGCGCCTCGCGCACCGTCGCATGCTGGAAGCCGACGCCCTGCACGACGCCGCGCACCCGTACGTAGTAGGTCTCGATCCGTTCGTCCAGTTCATTGCGGCTCATCGCGTCGTCCTCCCGTTGCGTTCAAGCCCGGCATTGTAGTCGCGTCGGCCGCTTCGTACATGCCCGCACCCGTCGCGGCCTTGCGCCGCCGCGCGCGCCGACCACGTACAATCTCGCCGACGCTCAACCGCCGCGCCGCCCGCGCGCGGCCCTGAAGGAAACGCATGACTGATACCTCCCGCGATCTCGTTCTCGTCACCGGCGCGTCCGGTTTCGTCGGCTCGGCCGTCGCGCGCATCGCGCAGCAGAAAGGCTATGCGGTGCGCGTGCTCGTGCGCCCGACCAGCCCGCGCACGAACGTGGCGGATCTCGACGCCGAGATCGTCACCGGCGACATGCGCGACGAGGCGTCGATGCGCGCCGCGCTGCGCGGCGTGCGCTACCTGCTGCATGTCGCGGCCGACTACCGGCTGTGGGCGCCCGATCCCGACGAGATCGAGCGCGCGAACCTCGAGGGGGCGGTCGCGACGATGCGCGCGGCACGCGCGGAAGGCGTCGAGCGGATCGTCTACACGAGCAGCGTCGCGACGCTGAAGGTGACGAGTGCCGGCGATCCGTCCGACGAAAACCGGCCGCTCACGGCGGAACAGGCGATCGGCGTCTACAAGCGCAGCAAGGTGCTCGCGGAACGCGCGGTCGAACGGATGATCGCCGACGAAGGGCTGCCGGCCGTGATCGTCAATCCGTCGACGCCGATCGGCCCGCGCGACGTGAAGCCGACGCCGACCGGCCGCATCATCGTCGAGGCCGCGCTCGGCAAGATTCCGGCGTTCGTCGACACGGGGCTGAACCTCGTGCACGTCGACGACGTCGCGCACGGCCACTTCCTCGCGCTCGAGCGCGGCCGGATCGGCGAGCGCTACATCCTCGGCGGCGAGAACCTGCCGCTGCAGCAGATGCTCGCCGACATCGCGCAGATGACGGGCCGCAAGGCGCCGACGATCGCGCTGCCGCGCTGGCCGCTGTACCCGCTCGCAGTCGGCGCGGAAGCGGTCGCGAAGTTCACGAAGAAGGAGCCGTTCGTCACCGTGGACGGGCTGCGGATGTCGAAGAACAAGATGTATTTCACGTCCGCGAAGGCCGAGCGCGAGCTCGGCTACCGTGCGCGCCCGTACCGCGAAGGGCTGCGCGATGCGCTCGACTGGTTCGGCTCCGCAGGCTACCTGAAGTAACACAAAGCGGCGTACTTCACGCCGCTTTGCGCACTTTGTTACACGTCGCGCACGGCCCGGCACCGGCGCAGCGGTTAAAATCGCGGGTCTTACGCAGAGAAGACACGCATGAACCTGAACGATCAGATCGCTTCGCTCACCGTGGGCGTCGATCAGCTCCTCCACGATCACCACGCCGCGCAGCAGGCGGCCCGCAGCGCGGAAGCCTTCGCGCGCGCCGCAGCAGCGGAAGCCCGGGCCGCGGCAGAGCGTCACGCCGCCGCGGAAACCGAAGCGCAGGCCGCCGCGCAA
>NZ_LDVA01000209.1:0-13192 GCF_050768715.1 Burkholderia sp. ZZQ-2
GCACGCGGCGCAGCGCGGCCGCGTCGGCGTTGCCGTTCATCGTCAGCCGCACGGCCTGCGCATAACGGCTGCGCGCGCGTTCGAGATCCATCACCGTGTCGGCCGTGAAGCGGATGCCGCCCGTGAACGCATCGTTGCGCGCCTGCCCCTGCACGATCAGCAGTTCGTCTTCCTTGAACAGCGCCTTGTTCGCCTCGAACTGCTCGTTGAAGATCGTGATCTCGCACTGGCCCGAGCCGTCGTCGAGCAGCGCGATCAGCATCTTGCCCCGCTGGGTCATCTGCGTGCGCAGCGAAGCGATGATGCCGGCCACGAGCTTGTCGCGCCCTTCCTTCAGGTCACCGACCTTCTGCCGCACGAAACGGCGCACCTCGTCGCGATACGCGTCGAACAGGTGGCCGGACAGATAGAAGCCAAGCGCGCCCTTTTCTTCCTGCAGGCGGCGCTTGTCGTCCCACGCGGGCTCGTCGACGAGCGCATGCGCGTGCGGCGATTCGGCGCCCATGTCGAACAGGCCGGCCTGCATCGCGTTCGCCTCGGCCTGGTCGGCCGCTTCCATCGCCAGCGGTACCGATGCGATCAGCTGGGCACGGTTCGTATTCAGCGAATCGAATGCGCCGGCGCGGATCAGCGCCTCGACCGTGCGGCGGTTGACGACGCGCCGGTCGATCCGCTCGCAGAAGTCGAACAGGTCGGTGAATGGCTTTTCCTCGCGGGCGCGCAGGATTTCCTCGATCGCGTTCTGGCCGCTGCCCTTCACGGCGCCGAGGCCGTAGCGGATCGTGCGCGAGCGCTTGCCGTCGGCTTCCGCGACCGGCTCGAAGCGGTAATGCGACTGGTTGATGTCGGGCGGCAGCACGGCGAGGTTGTTCACGATGCAATCGTCGAACAGGATCTTCACCTTGTCGGTGTCGTCCATCGCGAGCGTCATGTTGGCCGCCATGAATTCGGCCGGATGGTGCGCCTTCAGCCACGCGGTGTGATACGCGAGCAGTGCGTAGGCAGCCGCGTGCGACTTGTTGAAGCCGTAGCCCGCGAACTTCTCCATCAAGTCGAAGATCTCGTCGGACTTCTCGCGCGTGAGTCCGTTCTTCGCCGCACCCTCGGCGAAGATCTCGCGATGCTTGGCCATCTCCTCGGGCTTCTTCTTGCCCATCGCGCGACGCAGCAAGTCCGCGCCGCCGAGCGAGTAGCCGCCGATGATCTGCGCCATCTGCATCACCTGCTCCTGATAGACCATGATGCCGTAGGTCTCTTTCAGGACGGGTTCGACGCGCGGATCCGGATAGTCGACCTTCTCGCGGCCGTGCTTCCGTGCGCAGAAACTCGGGATCAGGTCCATCGGGCCCGGACGGTACAACGACACGAGCGCGATGATGTCCTCGAAGCGGTCGGGCTGCGCATCCTTCAGCATGCCCTGCATCCCGCGGCTTTCCAGCTGGAACACGGCGACCGTGTTGGCCTTCTTCAGGATCTGGAACGAGGCGGGATCGTCGAGCGGCACCTGCGCGAGCGACCAGTCGGACTTCGACGGATCGAGGCGGCGGATGTAGCGCTCGGCCCAGTCGAGGATCGTCAGCGTCGTGAGACCCAGAAAGTCGAACTTCACGAGGCCGACGGCTTCGACGTCGTCCTTGTCGTACTGGCTGACCACGCCGCCGTCGTCGCCCTGCGTGTACAGCGGGCAGAAATCGGTCAGCTTGCCGGGCGCGATCAGCACGCCGCCCGCGTGCATCCCGACGTTACGCGTGAGACCCTCGACGCGCTGCGCGAGGTCGAGCAGCTGGTGCACTTCGTCCTCGTGGTCGTAGCGCTCCTGAAGCTGCGGCTCCTCCTTCATCGCGTCGGCGATCGTCACGTGCTTGCCCGGCTTGAACGGGATCAGCTTCGCGATGCCGTCGGTGAACATGTAGCCGAGGTCGAGCACGCGGCCGATGTCGCGCACGGCCGCCTTCGCGGCCATCGTGCCGAAGGTGGCGATCTGCGATACGGCGTCCGCGCCGTATTTTTCCTTCACGTACTGGATCACGCGATCGCGGCCGTGCTGGCAGAAGTCGATGTCGAAGTCGGGCATCGACACGCGTTCCGGGTTCAGGAAACGCTCGAACAGCAGGTTGTAGCGCAGCGGGTCGAGATCGGTAATGCCGAGCGCGTACGCGACCAGCGAACCGGCGCCCGAGCCGCGGCCCGGGCCGACCGGCACGCCGTTGTTCTTCGCCCAGTTGATGAAGTCCGCGACGATCAGGAAGTAGCCGGGAAAGCCCATCTTCGTGATGGTCCCGCATTCGAATTCGAGGCGCTTGTAGTACGTGGCGCGCTGCGCGTCGCGTTCGGCTTCGGCCGGATACAGCTGCGCGAGACGCGTCTCGAGCCCTTCCTTCGACAGCTGGACGAGGTAGTCGTCGAGCGACATGCCGTCCGGCGTCGGGAACAGCGGCAGCTTCGGCTTGCCGAGCTCGAGCTTCAGGTTGCAGCGCTTCGCGATCTCGACCGTGTTCGCGATCGCCGACGGCAGGTCGGCGAACAGCTCGGCCATGTCGTCCTGCGTGCGGAAATACTGGTCGGTCGTGAAACGCTTCTGGCGCCGCGGATTCGCGAGGATGTCGCCTTCCGAGATACACACGCGCGCTTCGTGCGCGGTGAAATCGTCGTCGGTCATGAACTGCGTCGGGTGCGTCGCGACGACCGGCAGCTTCAGCGCCGCGGCGAGCGTCGCGGCCTGCTGGATGTACGCCTCGGCGCCCGGCTGGCCGTAACGCTGCAGCTCGATGTAGAAGCCGCCCGGGAACACCTTCGCCCAGCGCTCGGCGTGACGGCGCGCGGCTTCTTCGTTGCCCGCGGCAAACGCGAGCCCGATATCGCCCTGTTGCGCGCCGGACAGCGCGAGGAGCCCCTGCGCGAGCTCGCCGTCGAGCCAGCTCGCGTCGAGTTCCGCACGGCCGCGGTACTGGTTCGTGAGCCACGCCTTCGACAGCAGCTCGCAGAGATTCAGGTAGCCGACCTTGTCCTTGACGAGCAGCAGCAGCCGCGACGGCTTGTCGCGGTCGTCGGGATTGGCGATCCAGACGTCGCAGCCGGCGATCGGCTTGATGCCCTTGCCGCGGGCTTCCTGGTAGAAACGGACGAGACCGAATGCGTTGCCGAGATCGGTGAGCGCGAGCGCGCCCTGACCGTCCGCGGCCGCCGCCTTGACGATGTCGTCAATGCGCACGATGCCGTCGGCAATCGAGAATTCGGAGTGAACGCGAAGATGGACGAAGCGGGGATCTGACATGGGCGCTATTGTAGCCGCCCCGCCGCGCAGGCTGCCCAAAAAATGCCCGCTTTGGCCGTTCGGCCGATGCGCGCGGCGACGCGTCGCGCGGTTGGCCGATCGGCCAGGTACCGGTGCCCGCGCCGTTTGCGGGATAATACGGTTTTTCGAATCAACGCCCCGGCTTCGCACCCTTTTTTGCGGGCCGCCGTGCGGCCGTTTTCCCGTCGGACCATCATGACCATCGTCAACCTCGCCGCCTACCACTTCGTGTCGCTCGACGCGACCGAGCAATGGCGCCCGCTCGTCACCGCCCGCTGCAACGAACTCGGCCTGCGCGGCACGATCCTGCTCGCGCCGGAAGGCATCAACCTGTTCATCGCCGGCACGCGTGACGCCGCCGACGCATTCATCGCGTACATCCGCCACGATCCGCTGTTCGAGGGCAAGTTCGCGTCGCTGCAGTTCAAGGAAAGCCTGTCCGATTCGCAGCCGTTCCGCCGGATGCTCGTGCGCCTGAAGCGCGAGATCATCACGATGAAGAAACCGGCGATCAAGCCGGAACTCGGCCGCGCGCCGTTCGTCGACGCGCGCACGCTGAAGACGTGGCTCGACCGCGGCCACGACGACACGGGCCGCCCGGTCGTGATGCTCGACACGCGCAATGCATTCGAAGTCGACGTCGGCACGTTCGACAACGCACTCGACTACCGGATCGACAAGTTCAGCGAATTCCCGGAAGTGATCGACGCGAACCGCGCCGACCTCGAAGGCAAGACGGTCGTGTCGTTCTGCACGGGCGGCATCCGCTGCGAGAAGGCCGCGATCCACATGAAGGACATCGGCATCGAGAACGTGTACCAGCTCGAAGGCGGGATCCTGAAATACTTCGAGGAAGTCGGCGGCGCGCACTATCACGGCGACTGCTTCGTGTTCGACTACCGCACCGCGCTGAATCCGCAACTCCAGCCCACCGAGAACGTCACGTGCTTCGCGTGCCGCGCGGTCGTCACGCCGGAAGCACAACAATCGCCGAGCTACGTGCCCGGCCAGTCGTGCCCGGCCTGCGCACCGGCAGCCAGCGCAGCCTGACCGCGCGCCGCCCCGCGCCCCGATGAGCGCCTATCGCGGCCGCTTCGCGCCGTCGCCCACCGGCCCGCTGCACTTCGGCTCGCTGGTCGGCGCGCTCGCGAGCTGGCTCGACGCGCGCGCGCACGGCGGCGCATGGCTCGTGCGCATCGAGGATCTCGACGGCCCGCGCACGGTCCCCGGCGCGGCCGACGACATCCTCGCGACGCTCGCGCATTTCGGCATGACGCCCGACGAGCCGCCCGTCTGGCAAAGCACCCGCGACGCAGCCTATACGGCCGCGCTCGAACGGCTCGTTTCGGCCGGGCTCGTCTATCCGTGCGGCTGCACGCGCAAGGAAATCGCCGATTCGCTGCGCGCCGCGCACGAGCGCCACACGACGCTCGCCTATCCGGGCACCTGCCGCACCGGCCTGCACGGCAAGCCCGCGCGCGCGTGGCGGCTGCGCGTGCCGGACGGCGCCGCCGCGATCGTCACGTTCGACGATCGCTGGCAGCACGCGCAAACGCAGAACCTCGCGACCGAAGTCGGCGATTTCGTGCTGAAACGCGCGGACGGGCAATGGGCGTATCAGCTCGCGGTCGTCGTCGACGATGCCGATGCAGGCATCACGCACGTCGTGCGCGGCGCCGACCTGCTCGACTCGACCGCGCGCCAGATCTACCTGCAGCACTGCCTCGGCGTGCCGACCCCGCGATACCTGCACGTGCCCGTGGTGGTCGACGCGAACGGCGAAAAGCTCAGCAAGCAGACGGGCGCGACCGCGCTCGAACGCGACGATCCGCTGCCGGCACTGCAGGCTGCGGCCGCGCATCTGGGCCTCGCGCCGGACGGCGCGCTCGCAGGCACGACTCTCGATGCGTTCTACGCAGCCGCAACGGCCGCGTGGGCGATGCGCTTCGGGCCGCAGGCCGGCTGACGCGCGGTTTCGCGCCGGTTTCGCGCTGGTTTCGCGCTGGTTTTGCGCTGGTTTTGCGCTGGTTTTGCGCTGGTTTTGCGCTGGTTTCGGCTGGTTTCGGCTGGTTTCGGCTGGTTTCGGCTGGTTTCGGCTGGTTTCGGCCGGTTTCGTGCCGGTTTCGTGCCGAACGCCCGCCCGCCGGGTGCCGCTTGCATCGCTCTCCGCCGGCGCCAAGCGCCTTCTTCCGCTCCACCATCGAACCGCGCCCCCAATGAAAAACGGGCACATGCTCATCGCATGCACCCGCTTTTCCCGCAGCGCTCGCGCGCCGCACCGTCGCATCCGCCAGGCTTACGCCGACGGCTTGCGCGGCATCCCGAACCCGCCGAGCAGCGCGGCGACCTGACGCTTCGGCCCCTTCTTCTCGGGCTGCTGCGCAGGCTGCGCGTCGTCCCGCTGCTTCGCGGGCGCCGACGGCTCGTACGGCTTCAGGAAGAAATCGTCGACCGGCGCTTCGTGGCGACGGTGATGACCGCGCTCGGAGCTGCCCGGGCGGCGTCCCGACGCACCGCGATGTTCGTCGCGTTCGCGACGGCCGCCCCGTTCGCCGCCGCGCTCGCTGTTGCGATCGCCGCCGCGGTCGTTGCCGCGCTCGTCGTGACGATGGCGCGCCGGCTTGTCGAGCGTGAGCGTCTGCATTTCGAGCGGACGCTTGATCAGCTTCTCGATATCGGCGAGCTGCTTGCGCTCGTTCGGGCTGCACAGCGACAGCGCGTCGCCCGTCGCACCCGCACGGCCGGTACGGCCGATCCGGTGCACGTAGTCTTCCGCGCTGAACGGCAGGTCGAAGTTGATCACGGCGGGCAACTCGGCGATGTCGAGGCCGCGCGCGGCCACGTCGGTCGCGACCAGCGCCTCGATCTCGCCGCGCTTGAACGCGTCGAGCGCCTGCATCCGCTCGATCTGCGTCTTGTCGCCGTGGATCGCCGACGCGACCACGCCGTCGCGCTCGAGATTGCGCGCCAGCCGGCTTGCGCCGATCTTGCTGTTGCAGAACACGATCACCTGCTTGAGCCCGCGATCGCGCAACAGCTGCACGACGGCCGCCTGCTTGTCGCCTTCGGCGACGTCGTAGACGATCTGCGTGACGTTCGCGTTCGTCGAGTTGCTGCGCGCGACTTCGATCGTCTGCGGGTTGCGCAGGTAGGTCGACGCGAGCTTCTTGATTTCCGGCGAGAAGGTGGCCGAGAACAGCAGCGTCTGACGTTCCTTCGGCAGCAGGTTCAGGATGCGCTGCAGATCGGGCAGGAAGCCCATGTCGAGCATCCGGTCGGCTTCGTCGAGCACGAGGATCTGCACCTGGCCGAGATTCGCCGTCTTTTGCTGCACGTGGTCGAGCAGGCGGCCCGGCGTCGCGATCAGGATCTCGACGCCGCGGCGCAGTTCGGCCATCTGCGGGTTCATGTCGACGCCGCCGAACACGACCGCGCTGCGCAGCGGCGTGTGCTTCGCATACGCGTGCACGTTCGCGGCGACCTGGTCGGCGAGTTCGCGGGTCGGCGTGAGGATCAGCGCGCGCACCGGGTGGCGCGCCGGTGACGCGCTCGTGTTGGCCTGCGGCAGCAGCCGCTGGATGATCGGCAGCGAGAAGCTCGCGGTCTTGCCGGTGCCCGTTTGCGCGGCGCCCATGACGTCGCGGCCGGCGAGCACGACCGGAATGGCCTGCGCCTGGATCGGCGTCGGCGTCGTATAGCCCTGCTCCGCAATGGCTTTCAGGATATCGGCGGCAAGGCCGAATTGATCGAAGGTTGCGTCGACGGGCTTGGCGACAGAATCGGACATGGTGGCGTTTCGCTCAAAAGGCGCGGCGGGGACATCGTGCGTCAGGCCAGCCGGGCCTGCGCTCATCACAATTCGGAAATAGACGGAGCCGCGGCGCGCCGCGCGGCGCCGCTCTGGCGCTTGGGACCGGTTCAATGCGAACGCTGGACGCCAGGCCGTGCGGACTCCGTTCGGCGCGAATGCCGGCGGAAAGGGGCGTATTGTAGCACTGCGCAGCCATCTGTCCGTGACAACGCCGCGAACGGCCCCAACGGCGGTACGCGCGACGGGCCCGGGCAGGCCCGCGCGGTCGACGAATGCCCCTATCGGGCTATCCCGATCGGTCGACGGATAATTTCAGGGGTCAGATTCCGGATCGTCTTGCCGGATCGTCTTGCCGGATCGTCTTGCCGGATCGTCTTGCCGGATCGCCTCACCGGATCGCCCGCCGCCGGCCCGCGCGCCAGACAGTCACACCAGGGAGCCTGCCGCCGGCTGCCACCGCCAGGCACGCCCCACGTTCCCGCCCGTCGCTCAGCCCTTCTTCTTTTTCTTCTCGACCTGGAAGCAGTCGCCCAGCAGCGGCGGCGCATTCTGGTCGGCGATCTCGTCGCGCAGCGTCGCTTCCTTGCCCTTCGTCCACCACGTATAGCGGCCGGCCTGATAGCGCGCGCCGGACGCCGACACGGTGTCGACGAACAGCATCTGCTTCCCGTTGACCGGCACGAGCGCGAAGCTCTGGCCGTTGCCCGCGAGCCAGTACGACACGCGCACGGGCTGTTTCTGGTTCGCGCACTGGTAGACGGCGAACTGGCGCGAATCGGCGTCGATCTCTTCGACGGTCAGTTGCGCGGCATGCGCGACGGAAACGGCGGTGCCGGCGAGCGCAAGCGCGGCGAGCGTTTGGCGAATCATGCAGGTCCTCTCACGAGACGGGTGGAAACGCGCCCTCGCGGGGCGCGCAATTATTGTTGGCGATCGCGTCGTATAGCGTGATCAGGGATCGATGACGTCGGCACACGCGTCGGTCGGCGCGGCCGCGAGATGGCCGACGAGCGGCACGATCTTGAGCCCGGCCGAGGCCACCCGGCACGGCGCGGCCGCGACGCCGCAACCCGCGAGACTCGCGACCAGCGCCAGTGCGGCACCCAGCTTTCCGATACGCAGCCACCTTGGCGTCATCGTCCTCTCCTGGTTACGTCAGCGCGCCGACACGGGCCGGACGGCCGCGGCGGCACGCTTCGCGCGTTCGCGGGCTTCGTCGACGGTCGCGCCGGTCGCCAGCGCGACGCCCATGCGCCGCTTCGCAAAACTTTCCGGCTTGCCGAACAGGCGCAGGTCTGCGCCCGGCACCGCAAGCGCGTCGCGCACGCCTTCGAACGCGATGCCGCGCTCGTCGAGCCCGCCGTAGATCACGGCCGACGCGGCCGGCGAACCGAGCGTCGGATCGACCGGCAGCCCGAGAATCGCACGCGCGTGCAGCTCGAACTCCGACTGGCGCTGCGACGCGAGCGTGACGAGGCCCGTATCGTGCGGCCGCGGGCTCACCTCGGAGAACCACACGTCGTCGCCGCGCACAAACAGCTCGACGCCGAACAGCCCGCGCCCGCCGAGCGCCTCGGTGACCTTGTGCGCGATCTCGCGCGACTTCTCGAGCGCCGCCGCGCTCATCCGCTGCGGCTGCCACGACTCGACGTAGTCGCCCGCCACCTGCACGTGGCCGACCGGCTCGCAGAAATAGGTGCGCGTGGCGTCCGTCGCCGGATCGATCGCGCGCACGGTGAGCTGCGTGATCTCGTAGTCGAAATCGATGAAGCCCTCGACGATCACGCGGCCGTGGTTCACGCGCCCGCCCGCCATTGCGTAGTCCCACGCCGGTTTCACGTCGGCTTCGGTCTTCACGACCGACTGCCCCTTGCCCGACGACGACATCACGGGTTTCACGACGCACGGCATGCCGATCTTCGCGACGGCCGCGCTGAACGCTTCGAACGAATCCGCGAACGCATACGGGGACGTCGGCAGGCCGAGCTCCTCGGCCGCGAGCCGGCGGATCCCTTCGCGGTTCATCGTGAGCTGCGTCGCGCGCGCGGTCGGGATCACCTCGGCGAGACCGGCCGCCTCGATCGCCGCGAGCGCGTCGGTCGCGATCGCCTCGATCTCGGGCACGATCAGGTGCGGGCGTTCGGCCTCGACGATCGCGCGCAGCGCGGCGGCGTCGGTCATGTCGATCACGTGCGCGCGATGCGCGACCTGATGGCCGGGTGCGTCCGGATAGCGGTCGACCGCGATGACTTCGACACCGAGACGCTGCAACGCGATGATGACTTCCTTGCCGAGCTCGCCGGCGCCGAGCAGCATGACGCGCGTGGCCGAGGATGAGAGCGGCGTACCGAGCCGCTGACCGATCTGCATGTGATTACCCGCTTCTGGTGGAGGACGAAAACGGCTCCGATGTTAACACGCGCCACGACACCGGTTTGGCGCGTTTCGCCGTGCCGCCGCCCCGCCTCGGGCCGCTCGCGAGCGGGCTGCGAACGTTTTCACGCGCGAAGTGTCGGCTCGCCTGCCGCGGGGCGGGTGCGTTACTCTTACGCCTTGATCAGAATCCGATGAGGAACGAGGCTCATGTCCCACCTGTCCGCGGCCGCACGCGCACGCACCGGCCTGCTTCGCCCGTTGCGCGCGCCGCTCTGCGCGTTGACGCTTGCCACGCTTCTCGCCGCCTGCGCGATGCCGACCCACCCCGATTCCGCCGCCCCCGCGCCCGACCCGTACAACCCGGCCGCCGTCCAGCTGCTCGACGACACGAGCTGGGAGCTCACCAGCTGGCTGAACGCCGACGGCACGCCGCGCGCGATCCCGCACGGCGACAACGGCGAGCCGATCAAGCTCGCGCTGTCGACCGAGTCGGGCATCCGGCGCGCGAGCGGGTTCTCGGGCTGCAACCGCTACATGGGCACCTACGCGATCAAGAACGGCCTGTTGAGCTTCGGGCCGCTCGCCGGCACGCGGATGGCCTGCCCGAATACGCTCGGCGGCCAGCTCGAACCCGCGTACCTCGACGCACTCGCCCACATCGACAAGACCGGCGTGCAGATGCGCGAGCCGCAGCAATTGCAGATCGTGACCGCGTCCGGCGCAACGCTGACCTTCACGCACCGGAGCCCCTGATGCAGCACCGCGCGCGCGAAGGCCGACCGACCGCCTTCGCGTGGCGCGCCACGCGCGCGTGCCGCGCACCCACGTGCGCGGCGTGAAGCGGATGCACGCCGCGTTAGAGTCTTGTTCGCCGGCCGGTTAAACTCGGCGGGTCGCGCCCCGCGCGCCCCTCCCCACTCCTGTTTCAAAGCATGCACACGGTTGTCTTCGGCTGGTTCGGCATCTCCGCCGTCTGGTTCCTCCTTCTCTTCTGGCGTCTCGTGCAGGCGATGCTGCCCGGCGGCGGCGGGCTCGCCGGCCGCGGCTCGATCCGTCTGTGGCTCGGCTTCGCCGCGGTGTTCGTGGCCAGCTGCACGCTGACGAGCCCGCTGTCGGGCCCCGACACGAACGCGCTCGGCCATGCGTTCTCGGCAGGCTTCGCCCACGTGCTCGGCCCGATCGGCACGCCGGTCGCGATGGTCGTGCTGTTCTTCGCCGGGCTGCCCTGGTTGACCGGCATCGGCTGGCGACAGTTCGCCGCGTGGGTCGACACGTCGTTCGGCGTCAAGCTGTCGCGCGACGGCGGCGACGACGATGCCCGCGGCATTGCCGACCTGCCGCGCAGCGCGCTGCATCGCGACGACGACGTCGTACAGCCGACCACCGCGCACACCGTCAATTCGATGGCGCCGCGCCAGAACGGCCGGTATTCGCGTCCGACGCTGTGGAAACCCGATCCGCAGGCGCGGCCGAAGCCGCGCAGCAGCACGCCCCCGCGCCCCCACGTGGAACCCGTCGCGCCGTCGGGCTGGTTGAAGCCGACCGCGCCCCAGCGCGCGCCGACGCAGCCCGCACCGATCCCCCCGGCCAGCGCGATGCCGCCACCGACGACCGGCAGCACCGCGAGCCTGGCGCGCGCAGCGGCGAATTCGCAGGTCCCGCGCCCCGATCCAGCCCCGCTTCCCGTCGGATTCGAACCCGTCCGCCCGCGGCCGACAGCCGCGCGACCGGCCACGCCCGCATTGAAGCCGGCTACGCCGCGTACCACGGTCACGCCGCGGCCGGCCGCCGCGCAGCCGCAGCGCCCGCCGGTACGCCCCGTCACTGGCGCAGGTTCGGCCGGCCAGCCTGCGGATACGGCACGACGTCGTCCGGCGCCGCAAACACCGGCGCGTGCGCCGCTCTATGCATGGACGGAAAAACCCGCCGCACCGATCGCGCCGGCACCGAGCGTGCACGACACGCTGCGCTCGATCGAGGCCAGCACCGCGCAATGGGCAACGCTGGGCGGTGCGCAGCCGGCCGACTCCGGGCACGCTGCCGCCGCAGCCGCTACCGTGGCCGGGATGGCCGCGGCAGCGGCCGGCGTTGCGGCGCCGGCATCGGCGGCCGCATCGACCGTGCCGACCGTGCCGGCCGTGCCGGCCGGGATTGCCGCCGCGACTCACGGCCTCGCCACACATGACGCCACCGTGTCGCTCGCGCACGATGCGGCGCCGGCGTACGACGACAACGCACCGATCGTGCTCGACGCGTTCATGCCGGCGGCGCCCGCTGTTCATGCACCGGGTGCCGATGCGGGCACCGTGGCGCTCGACGCGGCCGCCCCGAACGCGCTGCCGAATACCGGCAGCGACGATGCCGCGTTTTCGCATCACGCCGACGACGAGATCCGGTACGCCGACGATGCGCCTGCCGCGCCGACGCCGGGAATCCCGCCCGCACCCTCACCCTCGTTCGACGCGCCCATCGACCTCGCACCGTGGGAAGACCTCGCCAGCCGGCCGGTTTCCGCGTTCGACGCATCCGCGTGGAACCCGGCCGCCGAGTCGTCGACGGACACGACGGAATCGGAACCGGCCGATGCTGCCGCCGCGCAACCCAGGCGCGAGGCGGCTCGCGACATCGCCGCGAGCAACCTGCCGGCGCCCGTCGATAACGACGACAGGTACACGGCGCAACCGGCTGCCGCAATCGATCACATCGCATCGGCCCGCGTACCGCAGGGCATCGACGATGCGCACGCCGACGTGAAAGCGACAGGGAACATCGCACCGTTCGCGGCCCTCCCCTCTTCGCCGATCACCGAAACGACGTCGCGCGCAAGTGCCGAAGCCAGGCCGTTTGCGGCGGTGTCGGCAACGTCGGGATCGGCTGCGTCGGGTGCAGCACCGGAAGCCGTCAAGGCGGACGCGGCAGAACTTGCGGCACCGCCGTCGGCAAGCGCTCAAGACTCCGCGCCGGCAGCGGAATGGACTTGGAAACCGTCGACAACGCAATCTGCCCCGACGAGTGCGACCGTCGCCGTGGAATTGCCGAAATCGCCGGTCGCCGCTCAACCGTTTGCCGCCAAGCAGACGGCTTCGGCTGCTGCGTCACCGCTCGTCGGTACCGCTCAAGGCTTTGCCGCGCAAGCACCTGCATTCGCTTCGGAGACATCGCCTGTCGCCGAGACCACTTCAACGGATCGCGTGACCGGCACGACATCCGGTTCGCCTGCTCAGTCGCCTGCGTCGGCATCGACCGCTGCATCGGTTGCGTCGACAGCCCCGGTCAACGAGACGGGCGCGACTTACGGTTCGTTCCCCCGCGCATCGATGCCCACATCGCCCGTCGTGACTCCGTCGACGGCCGGCACGTCGGCTTCGACATCCGGTTCGACGGCGCCCGCACCGGCTGTCGCCGCGATGCCCGTGAACACCGCGTCCGGCTCGCCGGCGCCGGCGCCGGCCAACCCGGCAAGCTCATCGACGGGTACGACATTCGGCACGTTCGGCACCTCCGGCGCGGTCACACCGCAGCCGGCCGCAAGCCTGCCCGTGCCGCCGGCCGTTTCCGACACGACTGCAACGTCCCCCGGCGCCGTCGCACCGATCACGTCCGCCGCAGCGACTCCGGCGCAACCGATCTCCGGCTCGCCCGTCGCTCCGACCGGCTCGCTGCCGTCCTTCGGGGCAACCGCCGCGATACCGACTCCGTCGATCGCTTCC
>NZ_LDVA01000210.1:0-24236 GCF_050768715.1 Burkholderia sp. ZZQ-2
CCGCCGTCCGATGCGGATTGCAGTCCACCGAATACTCCGCATGCTCGCCGTTGACGTGCAGAACCAGCGTTGCCTTGCAGATATCGCTCGAATCGACGCTCAGCAGCAGCGTCGCGAGCGGCTGATCCTCGCCGCCCGCGAGTCGCGATTCGCCGGAGCGCGTCAGCGAGGCTGAGCCCGCGCCGCCGGTTCGGGTGATGCGCAGGCTGTACGACACGTCGACCGGTGCAGCCGCCCGCACGTGCGGCACGATATTCACGCCGCCGGCACTGGCGGCGATGTCGAAATAGGCGTTGAGATCGTGAATGCCAACCATGATCGTCCCCTGTCGAATGAAAAAAAGGCCGAACGTGTATCCGTCCGGCCTTTCCGTTACGCCGGCGGCACTTAATGCTGCTTGACCGAAACGGTGTTGTTGAAGCCGTTCTGATTGATGTTCGCGTAGTTGGCGTGCCTGGTTGCACCAGCGTGGCGTTGTTGTTGTAGCCGGTCTGCGTCACGTAGCCCGGATTCACTTGTGTGAAATATGGCGGCGCCCGATTTTCGGGTTATTCGTTCCTGGTCGAACGCAGCACATGGTGAAAGGAGTCAGCAAGAGGCGTGCCTGTTGTCGTTTCAAGCGGAATCTATTTTGAAGTCGCTATTAGTCTAATTTTTCGGATGCGTAATTCATTCGCGTAAAACGTTTGCGGGTTCGATATTTGATTAACAAGCTTTCTTTTGTATTCGGCGCATCAAGATTAAATCAGACGATAATTCGCGCCAATCGTGATTTGGAAATTCCTGGCGCATCTGATGCGCAGTAAACGTACCGTGTTGCCACGGACACGCCCGTAACGACACGACGTAACGTCCGTTACGCACGTAGAATCGTCCGACCAAAGCACCGGTTCCGGGTCTCCACCCTGGAAACCTCTCTCCACGCTATTCACGTGAACGAACTTCGGGAGCACGCATGTCATCTCGCACCTATCTCGTCACCGGCGCATCGCGCGGCATCGGCCTTGCGGTCAGCACCTTGCTCGCACGGCACGGTCATCACGTCATCGGTCTCGCGCGAAATGTGCAGGGCATCGACTTTCCCGGCGAACTGCGCGCGTGCGATCTCGCCGACATCGAACAGACGGCAGCGACGCTTGCCCGTATCGGCGAGGAGCACGCTGTCGACGGTATCGTGAACAATGCGGGCATCGTGATGCCGCAACCGCTCGGGCAGATCGATTTCCGGTCGCTGCAGACCGTGTTCGATCTCAACGTGCGGGCCGCGATCCAGGTCACGCAGCACTTCGCGGACGCGATGAAGGCGCGCGGCCACGGGCGCATCGTCAACATCTGCAGCCGGGCGATTTTCGGCAGTCTCGACCGCACCGCGTATTCCGCCGCGAAGAGCGCGCTCGTCGGCTGCACGCGCACGTGGGCGCTCGAACTGGCCGAACATGGCGTGACCGTCAACGCGGTGGCGCCGGGGCCGATCGAGACGGAACTGTTCCGGCTGACGCGGCCCGTCGGCAGCGAAGCCGAACGCAAGGTGCTCGCGACGATTCCCGCGCGCCGGCTCGGCACGCCCGACGATGTGGCGGCCGCGATCGCGTTCTTCCTGTCGGACGAGGCCGGCTTCGTCACGGGGCAGGTGCTGGCCGTGGACGGCGGCGGCAGCCTCGGCGGACGCAGCTGAAGCATGACGCGCCGCCGAGCCGTCGCGCGCGGCCCGGCGGCCGCCGGCTTCGGCGCGCGGCGCGCGCGCATGCATACGCGCGTGCTGATGGCCGGTATTCGGCTTGCGCGCATATTCCGCCGCTCCGTTAGCATGTGACGAATCGGACTTTGGGTGCCGCGCGCGCGACGCTAAGATCGCCGATCCCGTAGATCGCGCGTTCCAGAACGATGAAAAAGTCCGCTTCGCCGTTGCATGCTTTTCGTTTCCGTGTCGTCTGCGCCGCGATTGCCGGCGCGTTGTCGCTTGCATCGTGCGGCGGCGTCGACAGCGATCCGCCGTCGTCATCGACGAACCCCGCGCCGCCGCTGGCGGCGAAACGCCCGAACATCCTGTACATCATGGCCGATGATCTCGGCTATTCCGACATCCATGCATTCGGCGGCGAGATCAACACGCCGAACCTCGACGCGCTCGTCGCGTCGGGCCGCATCCTGTCGAACCATCACACGGGCACCGTCTGCGCGATCACGCGCGCGATGCTGGTGTCCGGCACCGATCACCATCTGGTCGGCGAAGGCACGATGGGGGTGCCGACCGACGAACGGCGCGGGTTGCCCGGCTACGAGGGCTACCTGAACGACCGCGCGCTGTCGTTCGCACAACTGTTGAAGGATGCCGGCTACCACACGTACATCGCGGGCAAGTGGCATATCGGCTCGGGGATCGTCGGCAGCGCGACGGGCAGCGGGCAGACGCCGGACCAGTGGGGCTTCGAGCGCAGCTACGTGCTGCTCGGCGGCGCGGCGACCAACCACTTCGCGCACGAGCCGGCCGGCTCGTCGAACTACACGGAAGACGGCCGTTACGTGCAGCCTGGCCAGCCCGGGCAGCCGGGCGGCGCGGGCGGCAGCCCGGCCGTGTTCTATTCGACCGATTTCTATACGCAGAAGCTGATCTCGTACATCGATTCGAACAAGCGCGACGGCAAGCCGTTCTTCGCGTACGCGGCGTATACGTCGCCGCACTGGCCGCTGCAGGTGCCCGAACCATGGTTGCACAAGTACGCGGGCGTGTACGACGCCGGCTACGACGCGATCCGCAATGCACGGATCGCACGGCAGAAGGCGCTCGGCCTGATCCCCGCCGATTTCAAGCCGTTCGACGGCCTGCCCGAAACGACGGCGGCGTCGCCCGCGACCGCGAACAACGGCACCGCGAGCGCGAAGTACATCAGCGCGGTGCATTCGGCCGCCGACGGCTACAGCGACTACGGCCCCGGCAAGGTCGACAAGCTGTGGTCGAGCCTGTCGCCGGCCGAGCGGCGGGCGCAGGCGCGCTACATGGAGATCTATGCGGGGATGGTCGAGAACCTCGACTACAACATCGGACTCCTGATCCAGCACCTGAAGGACATCGGCGAATACGACAACACGTTCATCATGTTCCAGTCGGACAACGGCTCGGAAGGCTGGCCGATCGACTCGGGCGCGGACCCGACGGCAACCGACACCGCGAACGGGCAGGACCCGGTCTACTCGACCCTCGGCACCGACAACGGCAAGCAGAACGCGCAGCGCCTGCAGTACGGGCTGCGCTGGGCCGAGGTGAGCGCGTCGCCGTTCCGGCTCACGAAGGGGTATTCGGCCGAAGGCGGCGTATCGACGCCGACGATCGTGCGCCTGCCGGGCCAGACGCAGCAGTTGCCGACGCTGCGCGCGTTCACGCACGTGACCGACAACACGGCGACGTTCCTCGCGATCGCGGGTGTCACGCCGCCGTCGCAGCCGGCGCCGCCGCTCGTCAACACGCTGACGGGCGTCGACCAGAACAAGGGCAAGGTGATCTACAACAACCGCTACGTGTATCCGGTCACCGGCCAGTCGCTGCTGCCGGTGCTCACGGGGTCGGCGACGGGCGAGGTGCATACGACGCCGTTCGGCGACGAAGCATACGGCCGCGCCTACCTGCGCAGCGCCGACGGCCGCTGGAAGGCACTGTGGACCGAACCGCCGCTCGGGCCGCTCGACGGGCACTGGCAGCTTTACGACCTCGCGTCGGATCGCGGCGAGACGACCGACGTGTCGGCGCAGAACCCGTCGGTGATCGGCACGCTCGTCGACCAGTGGAAGACCTACATGAGCAACGTCGGCGGCGTCGAACCGCTGCGTCCGCGCGGCTACTACTGATACCGGGGCGACACGATGCGGTTCCGGTTCTGGACGATCGGTGCGGCGCTGGCTGCCACGTTGTTCGCCGCCGCGTTCGCGGCCGGCTATGCGAATCCCGTCGCGCCGGGGGGCGACGCATTCGACGACGCGAATCGCGGCCGCGCGCTCGCGCCGCTCGGCTCGGAGCGGCAGTGCGCGCGCTATTCGGGGCTGCCGGCCGGATGGCGCGACGACCCGAAGGCCGGGATGGTGCACCTGCGCGGCGGCGCGTTCGTGTTCGGCAGCACGCGCGGCTACGCGGACGAGCGCCCGGTGGGCGACGGCCGCACGCGCGTCGGCGGGTTCTGGATCGACCAGACCGACGTGACGATCGCGCAGTTCGCCGCGTTCGTGCAGGCGACCGGCTACGTCACCGAGGCCGAGCAGCAGGGCGGGGCGGCCGTATTCCATGTGCCGACACGCGACGAGATGAACGCGCGCGACCTCGCGTGGTGGTCGTGGGTGAAGGGCGCGTCGTGGCGTCATCCGCGCGGGCCGGGCAGCGGCGTCGACGGGATCGGCAACCTGCCCGTCACGCTCGTCACGCAGCGCGATGCGCTCGCGTATGCGCGGTGGCTCGGCCGCGACCTGCCGACCGAGGCCGAATGGGAATACGCGGGCAAGGCCGGCCGCGACGACGCGTCGCTCGACGCAGCGCCGCGCGACGCGCAGGGCAAGCCGGCCGCGAACTACTGGCAGGGCGCGTTCCCGGTGCTCGACACGGCCGAGGACGGCCATGCGGGGCTCGCGCCCGTCGGCTGCTACGCGGCGAACGGGTTCCGGCTCTACGACATGATCGGCAATGCGTGGGAGTGGACCCGGGACGCATACACGGGCCCGCACCAGTCGCATACCAACGGCGACACGGCGGCCGTCGCGCCGCCGACGCGCCGGCACGATACGCCGATGGTCATCAAGGGCGGCTCGTTCCTGTGCTCGCGCGATTACTGCGTGCGTTATCGCGCGTCGTCGCGTGAACAGCAGGAAGCCGATCTCGGCGCGTCGCATATCGGATTTCGCACGATTCTGAGGGATGCGTCATGAAGCGCGTCGTGCACTACCTGGGCGCGTGGCTGATGGTTGCGTGCGGGGTCGTTCATCCGGCTTTGGCCGTTGCCGCTGAATCGACTGCGGCGACTGCAGCGACTGCAGCGGCCGTCCGCGTCGGCGTGACGCGCGGCGTGCATGCGCAGATCCTCGACGAAGTGAAGCGGGTCGCGGCGTTACGCGGATTCGGCATCGACGTCGTCGAATTCGACGATCCGTCGCGCATCGACGCGGCGCTGGCCGATGGCCGGATCGACGCGGCCAGCTTCGAGGACGCGCAACAGCTTGCCGCGACGCGCGCGCGGAAGCGCTACGCCCTGACCGGAATCGCGCCGACCGTCACGCTGCCGATGGCGCTTTATTCGCGCAAGCTCAAGAACCTGAACGAACTGCAACCCGGTGCGACGGTCGCGATTCCCGACGATCCGCGCGGGATGGCGCGTGCGCTCGTGCTGCTCCAGAACGACACGCTGGTGACGCTGCGCGAGCAGGCCGGCCTGCATGCGACGCTGCGCGACGTGACCGGCAACCGGCTCGGGCTGAAGCTCGTCGCGCTGCGCCGCGAACGCCTTTACGCAGCGCTCGACAAGGCCGCGTTCGTTGCAATCGACAGCGACGATGCCGCACGTGCCGGGCTGCAACCCGCGCGCGACAGCGTCAGCCTCGAGGACGCGCGCTCGCCGTATGCGAACGTGCTGACGGTGCGCGACGCAGATCGCGCGAAGCCGTGGGTGACGCAACTCGTCGCCGCCTATCACTCGGACGACGTCGCGCGCTTCATTCTCACGCGCTACCAGGATTCGGTGCGACGGCCGTGGTAGACACCTACCTGCTCGCGTGCAACGCATGCGGACGCTGCTGCAACAGTGCGCCGACGCTGTCGTTGCGCGAACTGTTCCGGCATCGTCATCGCTTCGTCGGTGCGCTGACGATCCGTCGCGTGCCGAAGCGGCGGATCGGCGAGCGCTGGCGCGCGGGCGGCCGTGAATACGCGCTCGATGCCGACGATGTCGCGGCTTCCGATGCGCTGGCCGGGCAGTTGTTTCATCGCACCGGCGGCGCGGGGAGCGAATGGATCGCGCTGACGCTGCAGGGCTACGACTATCCGTCGCTCGGCCGTTGCGCGGCACTGGCCGACGACGGCCGCTGCAGCGTGCATGCGGACAAGCCGTCGATCTGCGGCGCGGTGCCGCTCGATCCGATGCTGCCCGACCGGTTGCAGTCCCGAGTGCTGGCCGCGCGGCGCGACGATGCGGGATGGCTTGGCGCGAACTGCATTGTCGACACCGCGGGCGCGCAGTCTCCCGTCGAATCCTCTTTCCCGATTCCGCTGGTGACGGCCGGACAGGTCGCAGACCGTGCGGCGCTCGATGCGTATCGCGATGCGCTCGTGTTCGAGCGCGCGGTGTGGCGCGACGCGGTGTTCGCATCGTTGACCGGCGGCGGGCAGGAGGGGCATCGTGCGCTGTCGCGGCTCGCGCCCGGCGGGTACCTGACCGTGTCGATCGTGCCCGTCCTGCTCGCCGTTGCGTCGGTATCCGCGCATTGCCGCACGCTGTGCATCGACTTCATCGACGCTCAGCGTGCATTGATCGCCGCGAATATCGACGCGGCACTCGCACGCCGCCACGCCGGCGACCGCCCGGCGACGCGCGAGTTGCGCGGCTTCGGGGAGGCGCTCGAACGTGCACGGCACGCGCTGGCCGCGATGCCGGCGCCCGCGGCCGGCATGCGTGAAGACGCGCCGCGCATCGACGCGTGGCTCACCGGCCAGGCCGGTGCCGATCCGCTAGCCGTGTGACGATCGCGGCACGCCGCGCGTGCCTTACAATCGCCGCTCTTTCAATCGCTTTCGATGGAGCTGGCATGTACGCGTCGACCTTCATTTTTCGCGCCGGGCAATACGACGACGAATTTCATCGGCTCGACCGGCAGATCGCTGACATGGCGCGCGCGACGCCCGGCTATCTCGGCGAGGAGACGTGGGAAAACGCCGAATCGGGGCTGATCCAGAACGTCTACTACTGGGAATCGGAGGCGGCGCTGCAGCAGTTGATGCAGCATCCGGCGCATCGCGAGGCAAAGGCGAAGCAGGCGCGCTGGCTGGACGGCTATCGCGTCGTGATTTCGAAGGTGCTGCGCGAGTACGGCGACGGCAAGCTGACGCAGCCGCATGCAGGGCAATCCGCGTGAATGGCTGTCTGATTCATTTATTTCGCATTGCAGATAAGTAACGGCGTGCCGCGTCTGGAAGCCCACGCTTGAACGCGGGTTTTCGCGGCAACGCGTGCAATCAATTCTTCATCAAGCTCCGGCTACCCACGGTCTACGGGGCCACTGACCCGCCCCCGTCCTGGTCACAAGCGAGATACCCGCTCAGGAACCCGAAAAATACCGCCTTGCGCGCCCCACGCCTCAAAGCGCTTCAACCAACCGCCGCGTGCTCTTCTCGCAATACTCGTGACACGCAACCCGCGCCGCAATCGACGCGCCGTGCACGAACCTCGGCGCATCCGCGCGCCGCGACATCGACACGACGATCGACGGCGGTGACGGCTGCAGCGGCAGCTCGACGACTTCGCCGCTCTCGATCAGCGCATCGACGAACAGCACCGGAATCGCCGCGACGCCGAAACCGTCACGCACGAGCTGAACGATCACGGAGATGGAAGGCGACCCGGTGATGCGCGTGTCCGACAGCGGCACGCCGTGCGCATGCGCAAGGGTACGGACGATATCCTCGAGCGCACGGTGGGGCGCCGTACCGCGTCCGTACGTGAGAATCGGCTGGCGCAGCACCTGCCGCGCGAGGCCCGAGCGCGTATTCGGCAGCAGCCCCGCCCGCGCGATCCAGCGCACCGGATAGTTCGCGAGCGCATCGCACACGACCGACGCTTCGTCGCTGCCTTCCACGCGGATGATCAGGTCGAGCTCGCCGGCCATCAGCCGGCGCTGCAGCACGACGCTGACGTCGACGGTCAGGTCGATTTCCAGCTGCGGATAGTCGGCCGCCAGCCGCCGCATGTAGTGCGGCAGCCAGCTGTGCACGACGGTCTCGATCACGCCGAGCCGCAGCTTCCCGCGCAACGCACTTTCGCCGGACGCGGCGGCCTGCAGTTCCTGCGTCGCCTCGACCACGGCTTTCGCGTAGCCGAGCAGATATTCGCCGTTCGGCGTGAGCCGGAACTCGCGGCTGTCGCGGTCGACGAGTACCGTCTGCAATTCGTCCTCGAGCGCCTTCAGGCGCTGCGAGATCGCGGCCGGCGTCGCGTGCAGCGCGGCGGCCGTCGTGCGGAAGTTGCGCAGCTTCGCGAGCGTGACGAAGGTTTCGAGAAAACGCGTGTTCATGGTGGTCGGCAAGGCGTTGGGCGCGCAGCTTGTCCCGCTGAAAAAATGAACGGGACTGGGGAAAACCCGGCTTCGTGTAAAGAAATTCTATACACGAAGCGCAAAAAAACTCGTTGGCGACAAAATTTTTTCTTTTCTATTCTTCGCCGTATCCGATGACACGGCACCGTCATCCCGACGACACACCGACAAGCGACAGAACCTCATGACGCCTTCCGAATTCCGCCAGTCCGTGCGCCGCGGCGCATTCCGCGGCCCGACCGCGGGCCATTGCGGTCCGTACGCGCAAGCGAACCTCGCGATCCTGCCCGATGCGTACGCGCACGATTTCCTGCGCTTCTGTCAGGCGAATCCGAAAGCCTGCCCGCTGCTGGGCGTCGGCGAACCGGGCGCGTTCCGGGTCGACGCGCTCGGCGAGGATCTCGACATCCGCACCGACGTGCCGAGCTACAACGTCTACCGCGACGGCCGCCTGACCGAGCGCGTCGAGTCGCTGGAAGCGGTGTGGCGCGACGATTTCGTCGTGTTCGCGATCGGCTGCTCGTTCTCGTTCGAGGACATGCTGGCCCGCGAAGGGATCGGCCTGCGCCACGTCGAGGAGGGGCGCAACGTGCCGATGTACCGCACGTCGATCCCGAACCGCCGGGCGGGGATCTTCGGTGGCCAGCTCGTCGTGTCGATGCGGCCGATGCGCGGCGCCGACGCGATCCGCGCGGTGCAGGTCACGAGCCGGTTTCCGGGCGTGCACGGTGCGCCGATTCATCTCGGCGATCCGCGCGAACTGGGCATCGCCGACCTGAACGCGCCCGAATTCGGCGACGCGGTGACGATCCGCGACGGCGAGCTGCCGGTGTTCTGGGCGTGCGGTGTGACGCCTCAAACCGCGCTGATGGACGCGAAGCTGCCGATCGCGATCGCGCACACGCCCGGCCACATGCTGATGACCGACATCACGAACGCGTCGCTGGCCGTATTCTGATCCGGGGCGACGACGGCCCGCACCACATATCGCACGACGTACCGCACCACATACCGCACGCACGCCCGCCGTTTGACGGCGCATCACGACAGGAGCATCACCATGGAAAGCAAGACCCTCGCGGCGAACGCCGCGGAGCCCGCGAGCCCCGAGCGCAACGGCCTGTTCTCGTGGTATGGCGACGCGCAGCCGCGCGAGCGCCGCGCGTTCTGGAGCTGCAAGGTCGGCTACATGCTCGACGGGATGGACACGCAGATGCTGTCGTTCGTGATCCCGACGCTCGTCGCGACCTGGGGTATCTCGTTCGCGGATGCGGGCTTCATCGGCACGGTCACGCTGCTCGCGTCGGCGGCCGGCGGCTGGATCGCCGGCATCCTGTCCGACCGGATCGGCCGCGTGCGCACACTGCAGCTCACGGTGCTGTGGTTCGCCGTGTTCACCGCGCTGTGCGGGCTCGCGCAGAACTACCATCAGCTGCTCGCCGCGCGCGCGCTGATGGGTTTCGGCTTCGGCGGCGAATGGACGGCCGGCGCCGTGCTGATCGGCGAAGTGATCCGCGCGCGCGACCGCGGCAAGGCGGTCGGCCTCGTGCAGTCGGGCTGGGCGATCGGCTGGGGGCTGTGCGCGCTGCTGTATGCGCTGCTGTTCTCGGTGCTGCCCGCCGAGCAGGCGTGGCGCGCGCTGTTCCTCGTCGGGCTCGCACCGGCACTGCTGGTCGTCGCGATCCGCCGCTACGTGAAGGAGCCGGACGTCTACGAGAAGGAGAAGGCCGCGCAGGCGAAAGTGGCCGACGCGCCGCGCCTCACCGAGATCTTCGCGCCGAAGCTGATCACCACGACGCTGCGCGCGGCGCTGCTGACGACCGGCGCGCAGGGCGGCTACTACGCGATCACGACGTGGCTGCCGACCTTCCTGAAGACCGAGCGTCACCTCACGGTGATGGGCACCGGCGGTTATCTGGCGATGATCATCTTCGGCTCGTGGGTCGGCTACCTGACGAGCGCGTACCTGACCGACCGCCTCGGCCGCAAGCCGAACTTCATCCTGTTCGCGCTGGGCTCGATGGTGATCGCGTTCGCGTACACGTCGCTGAACCTGACCAACGCGTCGATGCTGTGGCTCGGTTTCCCGCTCGGCTTCTTCGCGTCGGGCATCTTCTCGGGGATGGGCGCATTCCTCACCGAACTGTTCCCGACCCGCGTGCGCGGCTCCGGCCAGGGCTTCTGCTACAACGTGGGCCGCGCGATCGGTGCGCTGTTCCCGTTCCTGATCGGCGCGCTGTCCAAGCAATACGGGCTCGGCATGAGCATCGGCATCTTCGCGGTCGCCGCATACGGCGTGGTGATCGTCGCCGCGCTGACGCTGCCCGAGACACGCGGCCGCGAACTCGACGCCGCCTGAACCGGCGGGGCAGTCCGCCCCGCGTTTTCTTCCCCCTTTTATCGACACCGTGACATGGCGCGCCGCGCGCGCCGTGCGGCGGCGCTCGTTCTCGATTTCACGACGCATCGACCCGACATCATGACTGACCGACACGACACCCCCGTTTCCTCCGACGCCGCGCGCTGGCAATTCTGGATCGACCGCGGCGGCACGTTCACCGACATCGTCGCGCGCCGGCCCGACGGCACGCTCGTCACGCACAAGCTGCTGTCGGAGAACCCCGAGCAGTATCGCGACGCGGCCGTGGCCGGGATTCGCCACCTGCTGGGCCTCGCGGCCGGCGAGCCGATCACGCCCGCGCGCGTCGACATGGTGAAGATGGGCACGACGGTCGCGACCAACGCGCTGCTCGAACGCAAGGGCGAACGCACCGCGCTCGCGACGACGCGCGGTTTTCGCGACGTGCTGCGCATCGCGTACCAGAACCGGCCGCGCCTGTTCGATCTCGACATCGTGCTGCCCGACGCGCTGTACGAAACCGTCGTCGAGATCGACGAGCGCATCGGCGCGCACGGCGAGGTCGTCGTGCCGCTCGACGCGGAGCAGGCCGAAGCGTCGCTGCGCCGCGTGTACGACTCGGGCGTGCGCGCGCTCGCGATCGTGCTGATCCACGGCTATCGCTACACCGCGCACGAGCGCGCGCTGGCCGCGCTGGCGCGCCGGATCGGCTTCACGCAGGTATCGGTGTCGCACGAGGTGTCGCCGCTGATGAAGATGGTGTCGCGCGGCGACACGACCGTCGTCGACGCGTACCTGTCGCCGATCCTGCGTCGTTATGTCGAGCAGGTCGCGCACGAGATGCCGGGCGTGAACCTGCAGTTCATGCAGAGCAGCGGCGGCCTCACGCGTGCCGACGCGTTCCAGGGCAAGGACGCGATCCTGTCGGGCCCGGCTGGCGGCATCGTCGGGATGGTGCGCGCCGCGCAGGCGGCCGGCTTCGAGCGCGTGATCGGCTTCGACATGGGCGGCACGTCGACGGACGTGTCGCACTACCACGGCGAGTTCGAGCGCGTGTTCGAGACGCAGGTGGCCGGCGTGCGGATGCGCGCGCCGATGATGAGCATCCATACGGTGGCCGCCGGCGGCGGCTCGGTGCTCGGCTTCGACGGCGCGCGGCTGCGCGTCGGGCCCGAGTCGGCCGGCGCGAACCCGGGGCCGGCCGCGTACCGGCGCGGCGGCCCGCTGACGGTGACCGACTGCAACGTGATGCTCGGCAAGATCCAGCCCGATCATTTCCCGCGCGTGTTCGGCCCGCATGCGGACGAACCGCTCGACCGCGACGGCGTGGTCGCGAAGTTCGCCGCGCTCGCCGACGAGATCCACGCGGCGACCGGGCGGCGCGAGACGCCCGAGGCGCTCGCCGAAGGTTTCCTGGAAATCGCGATCGGCAGCATGGCGAACGCGATCAAGAAGATCTCGGTGCAGCGCGGCCACGACGTGTCGCGCTACGTGCTGACGACGTTCGGCGGCGCGGGCGGCCAGCATGCGTGCGGCGTGGCCGACGCGCTCGGGATGACGCAGGTGTTCGCGCATCCGCTCGCGGGCGTGCTGTCCGCATACGGGATGGGCCTCGCCGACCAGACCGCGATGCGCGAGCGTGCGGTCGAGGCGGTGTTGTCCGACGCGTCGCTGCCGGCGCTGAACGCGGCGCTCGACCGGCTGGCCGACGAGGCCGTCGGCGCGCTGCTCGAACAGGGCGTGCCGCAGGCGCGGATCGCGATCGAGCGCCGCGTGCACCTGCGCTACCAGGGCACCGATTCGACGCTCGACGTGCCGGCCGGCAGCGTCGCCGCGATGCAGCAGGCATTCGAGACCGCGTACCGGCAGCGCTACGCGTTCCTGATGCCCGGCACGCCGCTGGTGGCCGAACTCGCGTCGGTCGAGGCGATCGGCCGCTCCGACGCGCCGGTGGAGATCGCCCCGCTCGCGCCGCGCGGCGACGGCAGCAACGGCAGCGACGGCGGCGCTGGCGCACTGCGCGCGCATTCCGCGGTGCGCTTTTATTCCGGCGGCCAATGGCACGATGCGGCGCTCTACGTGCGCGACACGCTGCTGGCCGGCGACGCGATCGACGGCCCGGCGATCGTCGCGGAAAAGAACGGCACGACCGTCGTCGAGCCCGGCTGGCGCGCGCAGATGACCGCGCAGGGCAACCTCGTGCTGACACGCACGACGCCGCTGCCGACGCGCCGCTCGCTCGGCACCGACGCCGACCCGGTGCGGCTCGAGATCTTCAACAACCTGTTCATGTCGATCGCCGAGCAGATGGGGCTGCGGCTGCAGAACACCGCGTACTCGGTGAACATCAAGGAGCGGCTCGACTTCTCGTGCGCGATCTTCGACGGCGACGGCAACCTGATCGCGAACGCGCCGCACATGCCGGTGCACCTGGGCTCGATGGGCGAGAGCATCCGCACGGTGATCGAGCGCAACCGCGGCCGCATGCGCGACGGCGACGTGTTCATGCTGAACGATCCGTATCACGGCGGCACGCACCTGCCGGACGTGACCGTCATCACGCCGGTGTTCGCGGACGGTTCGGACGCGCCGCTGTTCTACGTCGGCTCGCGCGGCCACCACGCGGACATCGGCGGCACGACGCCGGGCTCGATGCCGCCCGATTCGACGCATATCGACGAGGAGGGCGTGCTGATCGACAACTGGCAGCTCGTGTCGGCCGGCACGCTGCGCGATGCGGAAACCCGCGCGCTGCTCGCGTCGGGCCGCTACCCGGCGCGCAACGTCGAGCAGAACATGGCCGACCTGCGCGCGCAGGTCGCCGCGAACCAGAAGGGCGTCGACGAGCTGCGCCGGATGGTCGCGCAGTTCGGCCGCGACGTCGTGCTCGCGTTCATGGGGCACGTGCAGGACAACGCGGAAGAAGCGGTGCGGCGCGTGATCGGCGCGCTGCAGGACGGCGCGTACCGCTACCCGCTCGACAACGGCGCGGAGATTCGTGTCGCGATCCGCGTCGACCGGGCCGCGCGGCGCGCGGAAATCGATTTCACGGGCACGTCCGCGCAGCTCGACAACAACTTCAACGCGCCGAAGGCCGTATGCATGGCCGCCGTGCTGTACGTGTTCCGCACGCTGGTCGGCGACGACATCCCGCTGAACGCCGGCTGCCTGAAGCCGCTCACGGTGATCGTGCCGGCCCGCTCGATGCTGAATCCCGAGTATCCGGCGGCGGTCGTGTCGGGTAACGTCGAGACGTCGTCGGCCATCACCAACGCGCTGTACGGCGCGCTCGGCTGCGTCGCGTCGAGCCAGGGAACGATGAATAACTTCACATTCGGCAACGATCGCTACCAGTACTACGAGACGATTGCGGGCGGCAGCGGTGCCGGCGATGGCTTCGCGGGCGTCGGCGCGGTGCAGACGCACATGACGAACTCGCGGCTCACCGATCCGGAGGTGCTGGAATGGCGCTACCCGGTGCGGCTCGATTCGCACCGCATCCGCGCCGGGTCGGGCGGCGGCGGCCGCTGGCGCGGCGGCGACGGCGCGGTGCGGCGGATCCGCTTCCTCGAGCCGATGACCGCGTCGATCCTGTCGAACAACCGGATCCACGCGCCGTTCGGCGCGGCGGGCGGCGAGGCCGGCGCGCTCGGCCGCAACACGATCGAGCGCGCAGACGGCACGGTCGAGGCGCTCGAGCATATCGGCCGTGCGCAGATGGCGCCGGGCGACGTGTTCGTCGTCGAAACCCCGGGCGGCGGCGGATACGGCGCGGCGGGCTGAGCCGGGCGACCGGCGTGGGCGACCGGCGTGGGAGCCCCGCGCCGGTGCGCGGATAACATTGCAACGGACTGTGGAATAAAGCCGTGCATTAATGCCCGAACGGAATCAAAAAATACGGGAAACCGGATCGCAGGAACGCGATCCGACCCTGTCGCCACGATCCCGCCGCATCGCTGTCCCGGTATTCAGAAATCGGCCGCAAACGCCCGCCCGGCGGGGCGTTCAGCCTGTCGTGCCAGACTCGTTGCGCACCGTCGCACCCGCGTTCAGGCAGGCTGCCAATCATGAATAATCCGGCTTGCCAATCGAGTCCCAATTCCTTGACACTCCGCTCTAGATGTGAGTGCCATTCTCGATCGTCATTTGATAAGATGGCTCTCATCATTCGTTAGGCACAACCTGCGCGCATCATGCGCGAACGCCGGGTCGCATTAGCTGGAAACAAGTACGGGACGAGGCCCATCATCACGGCAACCACGGTTGCCCTTCCGGGAGCGCGCGCTGCGCGGCCCGGAAGGGCGGTCGGCCGACTCGCCTCCGTCTACACTGTGCGTTTTTTCTGGATCGGGGCGTCTCCATGGATGACGAAAACGATAGCGCGGTGCTCGAGGCGCACGTCGGTACGCGCAGCCCCTGCTGGCGTCTCGGCAGCGACAGCAATGCACTCGAACTGGCGGCCGTCCGCGGGCTGACCAACGTCGCCGTCGCGCTGACGGCCGAACAGGCCGCGAGCATCCGCGCGCTGACCGGCGTCACGTCGCACCTCGTGCTCGACATCGCGCTGTTCGGCGAACCGGTCAGGCTCCATCTCGTCGGCCGGAAGGTCGACACGAGCAACTGGGCCGGCACCGCCTCCGCCTATTCCGATGCCGAGTCCGTCGCGATCGATCTCGCCCACGGGCTCGCGTTCGCCGAGCAGGTCGTGTCGGAGGTGAACTCGCTCGTCGTGATCCTCGACCGCAACGGGATGGTGCAGCGCTTCAACCGCCTGTGCGAGGAAGTGACGGGCAAGCGCGAGGTCGACGTGATCGGCCGCAGCGCGTTCGAGCTGTTCATGAGCCCGGAGCAGGGCGCGCAGTCGCGCAGCAACATCACCGGCTTTTTCGCGAGCAACCAGTCGTTCGCGGTCGAGCGCTACATCAATACGGTCAACGGGCCGCGCCTGTTCCAGTTCCGCAACAAGTTCGTCCAGAGCGGCAGCGGTGTCGACGAGCAGTTCCTGATCTGCTCGGGCATCGACATCACCGAGGAGCGCAGCGCGCAGCAGCGGCTCACCGAACTCGCGAACACCGACGTGCTCACCGGGCTGCCGAACCGCCATGCGATCAGCGAGCGCATCCACGCGGCGATCGCCGCCGAAACCGCCGCGACGCGCGGGCAGGTCGGCATCCTGTTCCTCGATCTCGACAACTTCAAGCGCGTCAACGATCACTACGGGCACATCACCGGCGACCGGCTGCTGCAGGACGTGTCGGCGATCATCAGCGGCTGCCTGCCGTCCGGCGCGACGCTCGCGCGGCTCGGCGGCGACGAATTCCTCGTGCTGTTCGAGCACGGCACGCGGCCGCTGCTCGAAGCGACCGCGCAGATCATTCTCGAGCGGCTGCGCACGCCGATCCATCTCGGGCTGATGGAGGTCTACACGAGCTGCTCGATCGGCATCGCGATGCATCCGCAGCACGGCGACTCGCTCGAGACGCTGATCCGCAGCGCGGATACCGCGATGTACGTCGCGAAGGAAGAGGGCAAGCATACGTACCGCGTGTTCTCGCTGGAGATGAACCAGAAGGTCGCGAAGTACATGTGGCTCGACACGAACCTGCGCAAGGCGCTCGAAGAGGAGCAGTTCGTGCTGCACTACCAGCCGGTCGTCGATATCGCGACCGGCGACGTGCATGGCGTCGAGGCGCTGATCCGCTGGCAGTCGCCCGATCGCGGGCTCGTTGCGCCGATCGAATTCATCCGCTTCGCGGAGGAGTCGGGGCTGATCGCGCCGCTCGGGCGCTGGGTGATGCGCACCGCGGCCGCGCAGGCCGCCGCGTGGAAGGCGAAGGGGCTCGGTATCCGGATCGCGGTGAACGTGTCCGCGCGGCAGTTGCAGGACATGAACATCGTGCACCAGATGGCGTCGATCCTCGACGCCGCGGGGCTGAAGCCCGGCCTGCTCGACATCGAGCTGACCGAGAGCTGCTTCATCGAGGACGAGGATGCGGCCAACGGGCTGATGCGCCAGTTCCGCCAGCTCGGCGCGGAGATCCATCTCGACGATTTCGGCACCGGTTATTCGTCGCTGTCGCAGTTGTCGCGCCTGCCGCTCGACGCGATCAAGCTCGACCGCAGCTTCATCACGGCCATCGACCGCAATCCGCGCTCGCAGGCGCTGGTGCGCTCGGTCGTGTCGCTCGCGAAGGCGCTGAATTTCGTGGTGATCGCCGAAGGTGTCGAAACGCATGCGGAAGCCGAATTCCTCAAGCAGCTCGACGTCGATCACGCGCAGGGCTACTACTACGCGCGCCCGATGCCGGCACAGGCGTTCGAGGCGTGGCTCGCGGAGACGAGAAAGCTCAGGCTGATCGCCTGAGCTCCGTTCATGAAAGGGCGCCGCCCGCAAGCGGCGCCCGTCGCACTACACCGTGCGCAGCTTCGACACGCGCCGGTTCTGCAGCATCACGAGGCGTTCCATGTACGCGAGATCCTTCGGCTCGATCGTGAACGCCGCATGCACCCATGCTTCCGTGATGTCCATCAGCTCGGAGCGCGACAGCTGGAACACCCGCTCGCGTGCGCGCAGCATCGCGCGCACGCCGTTCAGCTTCGGCTTCGTCACGTCGATGAAGGTACGCGTCGCGAGATACGCGTCACCCGCGTCGAACGTCTGGTCGATCAGGCCGCGATCCTCGTACCACTCGGATGCGTGCGCTTCGCCGGTCGCGATCAGCTGCTCCGCGAGGCCCCGATCGGCCTTGCGCGCGACGAGCGAATAGCCGCCCATGCCCGGGAACAGGTTGAACGCGATCTCGGGGAACCCGAGCTTCACGCCCTTCTGCGCGAGCACGTAGTGATGCGCGAGCGCGGCCTCGAAGCCGCCGCCGAGCGCGCTGCCCTCGACCATCGCGATCGAGATCGCCCCGGTGCCGAAGCCCGTGTAGATCTCGTACACGCCGTCGATGCACGAGCGCGCGTAGGCCATCAGCAGGTCGCGCTTGCCGCTGCGGATCGCGTCGACGAAGAAGCTTAGGTCGCCGCCGACGTTGAACAGCTCGGGGACGAGCGAGCCCGTCACCCAGAAGTCGAACGGCAGGCCCGAGTCGCGTGCGACGCGTGCGAGATGGATGATGTCGGTAACGAGTTGCTGGTTGAAGCACGGCCGCGGCTCCGATCGCAGCATCATCCACATGACATTACGTCCTTCTTCGTAAAAGGCAGTCAGTTGCGTGAGTTCGCCGGCTTCATAAAACGGGCGGCACGCGGGATGGGATTGGAGTTGCATGGTATGTCCTCGAGAGATGTGGTTTTTGAAGACCGTCGCGCCCGGTGCCGAGCGGGAGACGGGTTTCCCGCAGGGCGCCGGGCGCGAGGCATCGCCATTGTTGCGCGCGCACAAAAGTCGAATTGCGGGGAACAACGCACGAACAGGACGCAGGTGTCGGTCGCGCCGGGGCGTGCGGGGAAAGTGGCGGCGAGCGGGGCGGGCCGGTATCGGGCGGTACGGCGTGTGAGGCCGGCTGGCGGGGGAAGGCGGCCGGCAAGATCGCCGTGAAGGTCGCCGTGAAGGTCGCCGGGGCAGGTTCGTCGTGTTGCGCGAGTGCGTGCAGGTGGACGATCCGGCGCGTGGCTGCCGGCGTCGTTCGTTGACACACCGAAAGCGGTGCCGGGCCGCCGGGCGGCCCCTGTGGAAGATGTGGACTGGCGCCGCACCAGTGCGTCGATCAGTCTTGAAGGATCACGCAGCGCGTGGCACCGGGCGTTCCGGGAGGGGACCATGACCGCCTTCCGGAGGGTGTGGCAATTGCTCGTCGGCAGGCCGCTCGCCCCCCTCGATCTGCTCACGCGACATGCGATCGCCGTGACGTCGCTGCTGGCCTGGGGCGGGCTCGGCGCCGACGGCCCGTCGTCGTCGTGCTACGGCTCGGAGGAGGCATTCCTCGCGCTGGCGCACTGCACGCCGCTCGCATTGTTCCTCGCACTCGCGACGGCGGTCACCGTGTTCATCATCTCGCTCGGCTGCGACCAGGTGATCGCGCTGTTTCCGACGGGCGGCGGCTACTGCGTCGCGACGTCTCTGCTCGCGACGAGCGCGGTGATCGCGCTGTGCTTCACGATCAACCGCCGCTACGCGTATACGCGCGCGCAGCTCGCCAAGGAGGACGAACTGTTCTCGGGCAAGCCGCCCGAAGCCGACGAGGCGACCGCGCCGGGCAGGCCCGATCCGTCGCAACCGCCGGCCGTGCTGCTGGTCGGCAAGCATCGCGGCGCGAGCATGCGCGTGCTGCTGTGGGTTACCGGCTGTTTCCCGGGCACTTCCGCAACGTGATCGTCCTCGCGGTCGGCGAGGTCGATGCGAAGGCATACGACGGGCACGAACATCTCGAACGGCTGCGTCACGCGATCACCGAAGCTCGACAACGATGTCGCGCATTGCCGTCGCAGCGGCATCGCGGTCGACTACCGGATCGCGTTCGGCACGAATCCGTCGTCGAATTCATGAACCGCGCGTCGTCGACGCTCGACGGGTATCCGAACGCCGCGAGCTTCGCGAGCCAGCTGATCTTCCGTCGCGTGAATTTCCTCACGGCCTGACTGCACAACCAGACGCCTGTCGAGTTGCAGGCGTGCCTGCACGTCGACGGCAAGCAGACGGTGCTGCAGCCGATGAACGTCGGCCAGCGGGACGGGCAGCCGCGTTGCACGCCCGCGTGGACGCGACGCGGCAAGCGCCGCCGGCGACTGCCCCTTGGCGGCCGTCAGGGCCGATGATGCCGATGCGGACGGTTCGGCCGCCGCAGCAGCGGATGATGGAATCTGGCTCTCGCGCGGTCGCGCCCCGGGCGCTTGAAGAAGAACAGCGCGGCGAGTGCGGCGAATGCCAGCAGGACGACGCCTTCCACGATTGCGCTTTCCATGGTGCCTCCCGGCCGCGCGCGATGACACATCGATGACTCATTGTAGGTCGGCCTGCGCCGGCTTGACGCGTGCGGATGCGTCGCCCACACTGGCCGGCACGAGGGCCGCGCGCGTGACCTTGCCCGCCGCGCGGCCGCGTTTTCCGAACCGCGACGAGGTGCGATGTGGTGCGCTTTTCTGTCGGCCTGGCCGGCTGGATGTTGGCATGTGCTGTTGCGCTCGGCGCATCGCATGCGGCCGGTGCGAGCCCGGGCGCGAACGTGGCCGCCGACGCGCCGCACGACACGGCCGACACAGCCGGCACGGCGCCCGTCACGCTCGTCAGCGACGTCCATGAATTCGTGATCCAGCACGACGGTTCGCTCGACGAGCACGACGATTCGACGCTGCGCGCGAACAACGCGAACGGCATCGATGCCGTCGCGCAGCGCTACGTGTGGTTCGACAAGAATCTCGAGAAGGTGGACCTGCTCGCGGCCGAGACGATCGACCGCGACGGTGTCGCGCATCCGGTCGGCGTGGACGGCATCCGCGACGTGCAGGAACCGCGCTCGGCCGGCGCGCCGACGTTCCAGGACGGGCTGTTGCGCACCGTCGTGTTTCCCGGCGTCGAAGCCGGGTCGAGCACGCGCGTAGCGTTCCGCAAGACCCGCACGAAGCCCGTCAACCGCGGCTACTTCGGCTACACCGTGGAGCCGTCGCGCGAGCCGGTCGACAACCAGCGGCTGATCTTCGACCTGCCGGCCGACATGCCGCTGTACGCGGATGCGCGCGGCTACGTCGCGCTGCCGCCGGTCACGGCGAACGGCCGCACGCGCTACGAGTTCGACTACCGGCACGGCCCGTACGACCGCATCGAGAACGGCGCGGTCGGCTACGCGACCTACGGCGACCGGCTCGTCGTGTCGACGCTGCCCGACTATGCGGCGTTCGCTGCGCGCTACCGCAACGCGGCCGTCGATCCGGGCATGGACGATCCGGCCGTGACGCAACTGGCGCGCACGCTGACCGCGGGCGCCGCCGATCCGCGCGACAAGGCGCGCATCCTGTACGACTGGGTGCAGGCGAACGTGCGCTACGTCGGGCTGTTTCTCGGCGAAACGGCTGCCGCGCCGCATCGCGTCACCGACATCCTGCGCAACCGCTACGGCGACTGCAAGGATCATGTCGCGCTGTTCGGTGCGCTGCTCGCGGCGGTCGGCATCCGCAGCGAACCGGTGCTGATCAACCTCGGGTCCGTCTACACGCTGCCGTCGGTGCCCGGTTATGGCGGCGGGGCGATCAATCATGCGATCACGTGGCTGCCCGATCTCGCTCGCTTTGCGGATACGACGACGGCCGGCATCGCGTTCGGCTATCTGCCGCCCATCGTGATGGATCGCCCCGCGCTGCTCGTCGATTCGGGCGTGCTGTCGCGCACGCCGGCCACGCAGCCGCGCGGCCGCCTCGCGCGCGTCGAAATCGATGCGGCCGGGGCGGGCGCCGCGCAGTTTCACGCGTACATCGAGGATGACGGCTGGACGGCCGAACTCGAACGCAACCTGTTTCGCCGCGCGACACCCGACGCCATCGTCCAGCTCGCGAACAACCGTCTGCGACAAAGCGGCTTGCGCGGCCGCGCGCAACTGTCGACCAGCGACCGGCGCGTGACCGACGGGCCGTTCGACGTGACGCTTTCCGGCACGCTCGATCATTTCGTATGGCCTGATGGCACGACCGCGTTGCCCGCGCTGTCGAGCCTGACGGGCGGCATCGCGACGCAGGTCGAGAGCTGGCTGGCCGAACCCGTGCGCACGCAGCCGTGGGGCTGTATCGGCGGCACGTTCGACGAGACCGGCCAGATCGCGCTGCCGGCCGACGTCGCGGTGACCGACCTGCCGGCCGATACGGCCGTGCACGACCGCTTCGTCGACTTCACGTCGCATTACGTATTCGACGCGGTCGCGCATGTCGTGCAGGTCTCGCGGCGGATGACGGCGGATTTCGGCCGCCAGGTGTGTACGCCGGACGAATTCACGGCGTTGCGCGCGTCGCTCGAACGCATCGAGCGCGACACGCAGGCGCAGATCGTCGTGCGGGCGAAAGGGCGCTGAACGTTGATCGGGCAGGGGACGTGAGCGCGTGGAGACCGTCGGTCGACGCGCAGGAGGGACATCATGACGGAACGGGATCACGAGATCGCCGATCTCTCGAAGGAATTGCTGGGCCGGATCGTGCAAGGCACCGTTGCCGGCGGCGCGGTGGTGGATGCGGAGCAGTGCGCGGCGCTTGCCGTGCAGTGCGCGACGGCGCTGGTCGACAGGCTGGAAGCGCGCAGCGGCTGAGCGCGGCAATCACGCGTGGCGGCGATTCGGGCGACGGCTGGCGGCATCACGCGCGATACATGGCGCGTGCGTGACACGTCGCGCCTTACGCTTCGACGCGCGCCTCGCCGTCCGCGCGCACGGCGCCCGGCGGCTTGCCCACCACGCGCTTGAACGCGCGGCTGAACGCGGCGAGCGAGCCGTAGCCGAGCCGGTACGCGACGGCCTCGATCGTCTCGTGGTCGCGCGTGATCCATTGCGCGGCGAGCCGCATCCGCAGCTCGGTCAGGTAGCGCACGGGCGTCATCCCGGTGGCCGCGAGAAAGCGTTCGGCGAACACCGAACGTGACACGCCCGCTTCGGTGGCGAGTTCCGCCACGCTCCAGTTGCGGCCCGGATCGCGATGCAGCGCGACGATCGCGCGGCCGAGCTTCGGTTCGCGCAGCGCCTGCACCCAGCCCGTCGCGTCGCCGCAGCCGCATTCGACCCAGCCGCGCACGATGAACGCCGCGACCACGTCCGCGAGCCGCGCGAGGATGCCGGCGAAGCCCGCGCGCGCCGAGCAGGATTCGCGCTCCATCGCATCGAGCATCGGGCGGATTTCCGGGTAGCGCGCGAGCAGCGTGCCGACGTGCATGAACTCGGGCATCGTGCCGACGAGCGGCTGCATGCCGCCGAGATCGAGCTCCATGCACGCGCTGAAGATCAGCGCGTCGCCGGCACCCGGCTCGGTCGTCGCGCAGCTTGCCGGCGACGCGCCCGCCGACGCCACCGACGCGACCGTATCGCAGATCTTCGCGACCTCGAAGCCGTTGATCTCTCGGCACGGCGCATCGGGGTCGGAGACCAGCGCGTGCATGCCGCCGTGCGGCAGCAGGATCGCGTCGCCGGCTTCGAGCTGCATCGTCTCGCCGTTCGCGTCGCGCAGCAGCACGGGCCCGCGCCCGACGAAATGGAACTGCGCGCGGCCCGGCGCATCGCCGAAACTCAGCCCGAACGGCCGCGCCACCTGGATGCGGCGGTACTGGACGCCGCTCAGGCGCATCCCCAGCAGCAGTTCGCTGACGAGGTCGTGTACGTCGGACGCGGAGGAAGGCAAGGGCTCGGACATGGCGAGATTCGGACGATCGATCAACAAGAGCGGATTGTATGTCATAGACCGTCCTGCCGTGGTTCCTTACGATACGCCGTCATCGGTATTTTCCCTAAACGACACGGAACGACGCATGAATCCCGGAATTTCCTCTGTCGCCGCGACGGCGGCCCCCCGCGAACCGGCCTGGGGCGCGGTATTTGCGATGGCGCTCGGCGTGTTCGGGCTCGTCACGGCCGAATTCCTGCCCGCGAGCCTGCTGACGCCGATGGCCGAGAGCCTCGGCGTGACCGAAGGCGTCGCCGGGCAGGCCGTCACGGCCACCGCGACGGTGGCGCTCGTCACGAGCCTCCTGATCTCCGCGGTGACGCGCACGATCGACCGGCGGCGCGTGCTGCTCGCGTTTTCGGTGTTGCTCGTCGCGTCGAATCTCGCGGTCGCGTTCGCGACCAGCCTGACGATGCTGCTGATCGGCCGCGTCGTGCTTGGCGTCGCGCTGGGCGGCTTCTGGACGATGGCGACGGCCACCACGATGCGGCTCGTGCCGACGGCGATGGTGCCGCGTGCGCTGTCGATCATCTTCAGCGGCGTGGCGGTCGCGACGATCGCGTCCGCGCCGATGGGCAGCTACTTCGGCCACCTGATCGGCTGGCGCAACGTGTTCCTGATCGCGGGCGCGCTCGGCGGCATCGCGTTCGTGTCGCAGCTCGTCACGCTGCCGTCGCTGCCGCCGAGCGGCACGACGCGGCTGCGGACGCTGATCGACGTGCTGCGCCGGCCGACCGTCGGCCTCGGGATGTTCGCGACGATCCTCGTGTTCACCGGGCATTTCGCGTTCTTCACGTATCTGCGGCCGTTCCTCGAACAGGTCGCGGGCGTCGGCGTGAACGGCCTGTCGGCGATCCTGCTCGGCTACGGTATCGCCAACTTCGTCGGTACGTCGCTCGCGGGCCGCGTGCTCGAACACCGGCTGCGGCCGATGCTGATCGCGATGCCCGCGCTGATGGTCGTGCTCGCGATCGCGCTCGTCGCGCTCGGCCGCGCGCCGATGATCGATGCGGTACTCGTCGCATTGTGGGGGATGGCCTTCGGCGGCGTGCCGGTCGCGTGGTCGACCTGGGTCACGCGCACCGTGCCCGATGAAGCCGAAAGCGCGGGCGGGCTGATCGTCGCAGCGATCCAGCTTGCCATCGCGACGGGGGCGGCGGCCGGTGGCGTCGTGTTCGACGCGAACGGCGCGGCTGGCGTGTTCGTGGGCGCGGCCGTCGTGCTGGCCGTCGCGGTCGCGGCGATC
>NZ_LDVA01000211.1:0-22099 GCF_050768715.1 Burkholderia sp. ZZQ-2
GGTGCCGCACGTGCCGCATGCCGGCGCGCCGGCGGCACGCCGTATTCGATCGTCAGACCTGTCATGCTCGACTCCTTGCAATGACGCGCCGCGGCGCGCTACGCGACCCACGCATGGCGTTGCCGGTCGATGCGCGTGAACGGCGCCGGGTCGATCCATGCGCGCGCATCGAAATCCTGTTCGAGAAAACCCCACTCGACGAGGAAGTCCTTGAACGCCACCAGCCCGTCGATCGACGTCTGCGCGAGCCCCGTCTCCAGATGGCGATGCACGTCCGCGCCGTACGCATAGCGCACCCATTCGTCGGACGCGCGCGTTTCGCGGCCGATATAGGCCACCGTCTCCGCCGGATGACGCGCGGCCCAGTCGCCCGCGCCCACCACGACCGACAGGAAGCGGCTCACGAGATCGGGGCGCGCGTCGATCAGTGCGCGATCGACGGTCAGCGTGCGCGGCGTGCCGTTGCCGATCCGCACCAGCGGATCGGGGTGCGCGCCGAGATCGATGACCACCTGCGCGTCGATCAGGTGCACGGTTTCGAGCCCTTCGACCCCTTTCACGAACACCGCGTCGACCTCGCCGCGCACGAGCGCCGCGATCTCGATCCCGTACTCGTGCGGGCCGCGCGTAAACGATGCCGGCCCGGTGCGGCGTACGCGTTCGTCGGGCAGGTCGACCCATTCGGCGTCGCCGTGCCCGAGCCCTTCCAGTTCGAGCGCGCTCAGGAAACCTTTCAGCGCGGCCGCGCGCCAGAAGTCGATGCTGATCGGATGGCGCGGCAACCCGAGCCGCCGGCCGCGCAGATCGCGCACGGTGCGGATGCCGCGATCGGGCAGCGTGACGATCGCCTGGAACTCGTTGGTCCACGACAGGCCGATCACGCGCGTATCGGCGCCGCGTGCCCGCGCCCACAGCGCCGGAATGTTGCCGCCCTGCCGGAACGAGGACGGGAGGCTGTGATCGAAGTGCGATTCGCGCTTGCCGGCGTCGGCCGTTTCCTGCAGCGAATGCAGCGCGATGCCGTCCGGCCCGAACTCCTCGTCGAACCAGCCGCGGTGCACGGCGATGCCGAGCGCGGTCGGCACCGGGCAGCGCGTGTACCAGAGTGCGTCGCGGGCCGTGGCCTGCGCAGCGAGTGTCGTCATGGTGAATGTCCTTGTCGTTGGAATGCGGGGGAATGCCGTTGCGCTCATGCGCCGGCCACGCGCAGCGCCGCCTGCGTGCCGCGCGCGTTCAGCGCGCCGTCGACGAGCGGCAGCACTTCCTCGCCCACGCGGTACGCCTCCTCGAGATGCGGGTTGCTCGCGAGGATGAACGTCGACACGCCGATATCGACGTATTCCGCGAGCCGCTCGGCCACCTGCTCGTGGCTGCCGACGATCACGCAGCCGGGGCCGCCGCGAATCTGCGACATCCCGGCCCACAGGTTCGGGCCGACGATCAGGTCGTCGAAGTGCTGCGTGTTGCCCTGGTGCAGCGCGAACTGGCGTTTCGCACCGACCGATTCCGACGACTCGCCGCGCCCGCCGAAGCCGTTGCGCGTCGCGTCGCCCACCGTCGCGAACATCTGCCGCAACTCGGCCCACGCCTGCGCCTCGGTCTCGCGCGCCAGGATGTCGATGCGCATGGCGAAGCGCAGGTCGCGCTCGGCATTCTGGCGATCGAGCGCGCGGCGGGCCGCATCGATCACCTCCTTCTGTTTCGCGAGCGGCTCGCCCCAGCTCAGGTGCACGTCACCATGCTTCGCGGCGACCGCGAGCGCGGCATCGCTCGCGCCGGCCAGGTAGATGCGCGGCGGTTTCTGGCCGCTCAGCGGCGGCAGCAGGCCGCCGCCTTCGACGCGGTAGAAGCGTCCGTCGAACGTGAACGGCTCGCCGGCCGCGACGCCCTTCACGACGTCGAGGAATTCGTCCGTACGCGCATAACGGCTGTCGTGATCGATGAAGTCGCCGTACGCGCGCTGGTCGGGGCCGCCGCCGCCCGTCACAACGTTCCACTCCACGCGGCCACGGCTGATCCGCTGCAGGCTCGCGGCCATCTGCGCCGCGTAGACGGGATGCACGAAATGCGGCTGCAGCGCGATCAGGAGCCGCAGCCGGCGCGTCTCGCGCGCCAGCGCGGCCGCCACGACCCACGGCTCCTCCGTGAAGCGGAAGATCGGGATCAGCGCGCCGTGGAAGCCGGCGATATCGGCCGCGCGCGCGACCTGCGACAGATAGTCGATGTAGCCGAATTCGTCGTCGTCGACTTTCGGCGCGACGCGCGATCCGCGCTGGCGGTTCCATTCGCCGCGTGTATGCAGGTCGTGTGCGCGCCGGCCGTCGCCATGCATCGGCAGGCGCCACAGAAATTCAACAGCCATCGGGATTCTCCTGGTCGGGCCATTCGGATTGCGTGCGGCATCGGCGTGCCGCCCGTGTGCTGCGCTGTAAAGCACGCGGTGTGCCAACCCGCCCGACGCGACACCTGCGCGGCCGCCTGCAAACCTGCGCGGCGCCTTGCACGCCGGGCGTCGACGGCAACCGGATCACACCCGCCCGGCCGTGGCCGGCACGGTCGCGACAGGCCCGTGCCGTGCTGCTGCATCGGCCGCACCGCTGCTGCGCGCGCAACAGCGGCCCACGCGACTGTTGCTGGCGCAACAGGCCATGCATCGGCACACGCATCGCCCTTTCCGCGCGACGCCCGCACCGCGTGCGGCCGCGCCGTTTCCGTTCACTGGCCCGGAACTTGCAACGCTGACCGGCCCGCGCGTGCGCACCGACACCGAGCGGCACCGCGCGCGACCGCGCTTCGACCATGCTTACGCAGAGAGGGAATCTCACACATGACAGACAGGCCCGATTCGTCATCGGACAAGCAGCAGACGTTCTGGTACGCCCGATCGCCCGTGCCGACCCCGCTCGGCATCGCCGTGCATCTCGGCTGGCTCAACGGCGAGACGTCGGCCGACGGCGTCGCGATCCGCTCGCCGCGCGGCGCCACGCGGCACGACGTGTCGTCGATCAGCGACCACACGCTGACGCAGTCGTTTCGCCAGGGCGGCAGCATCCCCGCGATGTGGGCGCGCTCGAACGGCGCGAACACGCGCGTGATCGGGCTGTCGTGGGTCGACGAATCGCAGTTGATCCTCGCGCGGCCCGAGTCGGGCATCCGCTCCGTGAAGGCGTTGCGCGGGCGCCGCGTCGCGATCCCGAGCCGCCCCGACGACCGCATCGACATCTTTCGCGCGTCGGCGCTGCGCGGCTTCGTCAACGCGCTGAGCCTCGACGGGCTGACCACTGCCGACGTCGAACTCGTCGACGTGCATGCACGCACGCTGCAGGCCGTCGGGCCGGCGCGCGCGGCGGACCTGTTCGCGTCGCCGCACGGCTTCTCGAGCCGCGCGCTGTACGCGGCCGAAGCCGGCGCGCTGCTGCGCGGCGAGGTCGACGCGATCTACGTGAAGGGCTCGACCGGCCTCGAGATCGCGCAGCTGATCGGCGCGCACGTCGTGATCGACATCGGCTTTCATCCGGAGCGCTCGATCCGCAACAACAACGGCACGCCGCGCCCGCTGACCGTCAACGCGGACGTGCTCGCGAACCATCCGGACATCGTCGCCGGCTTCCTGAAGCTCGTGGTCGCGGCCGGCGAATGGGCCGGCACGCATCCCGACGAAACCGCGCACTACGTGGCCGGCGAAACCGCGTCGTCGATCGACTGGGTTCGCGCCGCATACGGCAACCAGTTGCACCGGCACCTCGGCGTCAACCTCGACGACGAATCCGTCGCGGCGCTCGACGACTTCAAGACGTTTCTGCACGACCGGGGTTTTCTGGAAGCCGACTTCGACGTCGCCGACTGGATCGACCCGCGCCCGCTCGCCGACGTGCTGCGGCCGTCGCGGCAGAAACGCGCGTGAGCCACTGAGTGAGCCCCCGCGTGAGCCTCTTTTCCGCCCACTGATCCCGACCATCATGAAACACACGCTCTCCCTCGCTTCGCTGCGCCGCCCGCTGCGTGCGCTGTTCGCCGCGCTGCCGCTTGCCGCGGCATCGCTCGCCGCACCGGCTGCGCACGCGGACGATGCGCCCAAGGTGGTGCGAATCGCCGTCGTCGCTTATTCAGGCGGCGGCAAGACGCAGTACGCGGGCGCCTCCGCGCTGATCGACGCCGACAAGTCGCTCGAGAAGGCGCTCGCCGCGCGGCACGTGAAGCTGCAATGGGTACCGGTGTCGACCGCGGCGGTCGGCACGCTCGTCAACGAGGCGTTCACGAACGGCAGCATCGACTTCGCGGGCTACGGCGACCTGCCGTCGGTCGTCGTCAACGCATCGGGCACGCATACGCGCCTGATCGTGCCGGGCGGGGTCGGCAGCAATACGTATCTCGTCGTGCCGGCCGGCTCGAGCGCGAAGTCGATCGTCGACCTGAAAGGCAAGCGCATCGCGCTCAATCGCGGCCGGCCGTGGGAAGTCACGTTCAGCAAGCTGCTTGCGGAGAACGGGCTGAAGCTGTCCGACTTCAGGATCTACAACCTCGACCCGCAGGCCGGTGCGGCAGCGGTCGCGGCCGGCCGCGTCGACGGCTTCTTCACGCTGTCCGACGCGTATTCGCTCGTCGACAAGAACGTCGGCAAGATCATCTGGTCGACCAAGACCGCGCCCGACGACTGGAAGATGCGCGCGGAACTGTGGGCATCCGACGATTTCGTGCGGCGCTACCCCGACATCACGCAGCTCGTCGCGACCGCCTACGTGCGTGCCGCGCACTGGATCTCGCAGCCGCAGAACCGCGATGCGTACGTGAAGATCCTGAGCGCGTCCGGCCAGCCGGAAAGCGTCGTGCGCCGCGAATACGCGGACGAATCGACGCCGTGGAAGGAGCAATGGACGCCGCTCTTCACGCCCGCGCTGACCGGTCACTACCGCGACGTCGTCGCGTACAGCCGCCAGGCCGGCCTGACGTCCGCGCCGGTCGACGTGAACGCGCTGCTCGCGCCGACGTTCGTCGCAACCGCGCTCAAGCAGCTCGGGCTCGACGGCTACTGGCGCGCAGACACGGCGCGCGTCGCGAGCCGCTGATGCCGATGCACGCCCTCGCGTCGAACGGCGCACGCGCGATCCGCCTGCCCGGCGTCGCGCGGCTCGGCGGGCTCGCGCTGTGGTGGGCCACGCCCGTCGCGTTCGCCACGCTGTGGTGGCTCGCGAGCGCGCAGCGCTGGTTCCCGCCGCAGCTCGTCGTGCCGCCCGGCCGGCTCGCGGCGACGCTGCGCACCCTGCTCGACACCGGCGAACTGCGCGACAACCTGCTGATCACGCTGCATCGCCTCGCGCTCGGGTTCGCGATCGGCGCGACGGGCGGGGCCGCGTTCGGCATCCTGCTGGCGCGCAGCCGGCTGTTCTCCGACTACCTGCGGCCGACGTTCGACCTGCTGCGGCAAGTGCCGACGCTCACGCTGATTCCGCTGCTGATCCTGCTGATCGGCGTCGACGAGCCGCTGAAGCTCGTCGTCGTCGGCAAGGCCGTGTTCTTCCCGGTCGCGCTGGCCGCGTACACGGGCGTGCACGACGCGCCGCGCGACCTCGTCGAGATGGCGCGGCACTACGGGCTGGACCGCTTCGCGCTGCTGCGCGACGTGCTGCTGCCGGCCGCGCTGCCGCCGCTGCTGACCGGCGTGCGGATCGCGCTTGCGCGCGCGTGGCTCGCGCTCGTCGCGGTCGAGCTGCTCAGCGCCGACAGCGGGATCGGCCAGATGATGGAACTCGCGCGGCAGATGCTGCGGCTCGACGTCGTGCTCATCGACGTCGCGGTGATCGGGCTGATCGGCTTCGCGATCGACCGGTCGATCGCGCTCGTGCAACGCTACGCATTGCGCTGGCAAACGCCCTCGCGCTGACCTGACTGGATACGCTTCGAAATGACGCTCGCCATACGCTCTCTCTCGCTTACCCCGCTGCGCCGCCGCGCGCGCGGCCTCGTCGTGCCGGCCCTGCTGGTGGCCGCATGGCAGTTCGCGTCGTCCGGCGACGCGGCCCATCAATACGCGTTCGTGCCGTTGCAGCAGGTGGGCGCCGCACTCGTCGAACTCGCCCGCAGCGGCGAACTCGCGACCGATCTCGGCGCGAGCCTGCGCCGCACGACGCTCGGGCTGGGGTTCGGCGTCGCGTTCGGGCTTGTATTCGGCGCGGCGATGGCGCGCTCGACGCTCGCGCGCAAGCTCGGCGAGCCGGCGTTCCAGGCATTGCGCTACGTGCCGCTGCTCGGGCTGATTCCGCTGCTGAGCCTGTGGGCCGGCACCGGCGAATTCGCGAAGGTGCTCATCATCGCGCTCGCCGCGTTCTACCCGATGACCACCGCCAGCTTCGACGGGCTGCGCCGCGTCGATCCGCGCTACGTCGAACTGGCGCAGTCGTATCGCCTGACGCGCATCGGCCTGTGGCGCGACGTGCTGATTCCCGGCGCGCTGCCCGACCTGTTCGCGGGCGTGCTGCAAGCCGTGCCGTTCGCGTGGATCACCGCGACCAGCAGCGAGCTGCTGTTCAACGCGGGCGCGGGGGTCGGCAGCCTGATGCAGAACGCGCAGGCCGGCGCGCGCGCCGACGTGCTGCTGGTTTGCGTGCTGGGGGTGACGGCGCTCGCCGTCGGCATGAGTGCGCTATGCGAGCGGATCGCGCAGCGCGTGCTGCGCTGGCGCGATCACGCCTGACGGCGCAACCGCGCGTCGGCGTCGCCTCCGTCACCCGCGTCGCGCGGCTTCAGGATGCCGAGCTGCGCGAGCCGCGCACGCACGATGTTGCGCGACTGGTCGAGCAGGCGCGACATGCGCAGCTGGTTGTGCTCGCTGTAGTCGAACACGCTGCGGTAGACGGTGTCCTCGATGTGCTGCCAGAGCGACGGCGTGCCGAGATCCAGCAGCTCGATCACCGCATGGCGCAGCGCATCGGTCGCCTCGGCCACGTCGCGCGCACGGCGCGGCGGTGCCGCCGCCGGGGCGCGCGGGTCGTCGGCATCGGGCGCGAGCGACAGCGCGGAGAATTGCAGGTCGCCCACATCGATCGCGCCACCCGCGCAGATCAGCACCGCGTGGTGGATCACGTTCTCGAGTTCGCGGATATTGCCCGGCCACGCGTGCGCATGCAGCCGTGCGCGCGCGGCGTCCGTGAGCGTCGGCGCGGCGACGCGCAGCCGCTTCGCATAGGTGTCGATGAAGTGCTCGATCAGCGGCGCGATGTCGCCGAGGCGCTCGCGCAGCGGCAGCAGGCTCAGCTTCACGACGTTGAGCCGGTAGTAAAGATCCTCGCGGAAATTGCCCGCGCGCACCGCGGCTTCGAGATTCACGTTGGTCGCCGCGACGAGCCGCACGTCGATCTTCACGGTCTTGCGCGAGCCGACCGGCGTCACTTCGCGCTCCTGCAGCACGCGCAGCAGCTTGACCTGCGCGGACAGCGGCAAGTCGCCCACCTCGTCCAGAAACAGCGTGCCGCGATTCGCGGATTCGAACCAGCCGGGCTGGCTGTTGATCGCGCCGGTAAACGCGCCGCGTTCGTGGCCGAACAGCTCGCTTTCGATCAGCGTCTCGGAGAAGGCGCCGCAGTTGACCGCCACGAACGGGCCGTCATGGCGCTCGCTCAGCGAGTGCACGAGGCGCGCGATCAGCTCCTTGCCGGTGCCGCTCTCGCCGGTGACGAGCACGGTCGCGTCGCTCGGCGCGACGAGCTGGATGCGCTCGAGCAGCACCCGCGATTTGGGATCGTCGAACGTCAGCGCCTTCGCACGGATCGTGATCGCATGCGAATTCGGGTCCGGCAAACTGAAGATGGCCATGGCACGACCGGCGTGTTGAACGGGGAAGGTTCGACGATAGCAAGGCGCGCGCCGGCCACGAACCAATTCATCGAGCTATCGGTATGACGGCGGCCGGATTGCGCCGGCCGCCGCGCGAGCGCACGCGATGTCACGCGAGACCGGTCATCTTCCATTGCTGCTCGAGCGCGCCCGGCCCGAACTCGAGCGAGCCGCCGAGCGGCTCCGCGAGCGCCTGGAAATACGCGGCTTCCTCGAGGATCAGGATGTACTTCGACACGTCGAGGATCGATTTTCCCCAGAAGGTTGCGCCGCCGTTCGCCTCGATGATCGCCGGTACCTCGGGGGCGCGGCGGATCGTGTCGACGATGAAACGCGGCTCGCCGGGACGACGATCGACGTACACCGGAATCTCGCGGGCGCGCGTGTAGCGCGCGGCCGGCGCATAGCGGATCGGCAGCGGGCGATGCGCGCTCGCCCATGCGCCGAGATACGGGCCATGCACGTGGATCACGACACCGACGTCCGGCGCCTCGCGGAACACGTCCGCATAACGCGGCCCGTTGCCGCCCGCGCGCGCGTCGCCATGCAGCACGTCGCCGTCGAACGTCACGACGACCGGCTGGATTTCCTGCGAGGCGGCCCACGGGCTCGGCGCCGACAGCGCGACGACGAGCTCGGTGCCCGGCACGCGCTGGAACGCCTGGAACGTGTTGGTCGCGGACAGCGTGCGCGTGTCCTTCAGCACGCGTGCGGCCTGCGTGAATTCGCGCGCGGCACGCTCGACGAATGCCACGAGTTCGCCGCTGTCGATGGTTGGGGTGACGGACATGAGGATGGTTTCCTTGATCGGGTGGACGGAGGGAGTCGCAACGCAGCGTCGCGACACACGCCGACCGGATCAGCAGCAATCGTGCCAGCCGGGCGCGCTCGCATCGAACGCCCGCGCCGCGGTGCGGGCCGGTCATGCACGACGCCCGCGGCACGATCCATGCACCTGCCTTTGTTGCGGGAGCAACAGCCCGCCGGCCCGGATTGCTGCGCGACGCGCAGCCGGCGCATGCGTGCGACACACGCGGTACGACGCAACGGCCCGTCGCGCCGCGCGCCGCGCACGCAACGGATGCACTGGTTCGAAACTTGCGTCGTGCTCGGCCCGCGCCATGCACCGTCCGGCGCTTCCGATCCGATCTCATCGACCTCCATCCGACCATGACGCTCCTCCCCCTGCGCGGCTGCGCCGCGCGCGCACTGCTGGCTTCGGCGCTCGCCGTATCGTCTTTCCTCTCGCACGCGGCTTCGCCCGGCCGCGTTCCCGCGCCCGACCCGCTGCAGGGCGACGGCCGCGTGTCCGCGTTCTACACGTGGGACCGCGACATTCCGGCGACGCCCGGCGCGCTGCTGCGCACCGAGCCGCTGCCCGCGACGCTCGGGCTCGCGAGCGCAGCGCGCCAGTTGCGATTCCTCTATGCGTCGACCGACGGTGTCGGCGGTCACACGCCGATCGCCGTGTCGGGTGCGCTGTTCGTGCCGCGCGGCACGCCGCCCGCCGGCGGCTGGCCGATCGTCGCATGGGCGCACGGCACGTTCGGGATGGCCGACATCTGCGCGCCGTCGTGGTTCGGCCGCTCGTATCGCGACGTGCGCTACCTGAACGCGTGGCTTCAGCAGGGGTTCGCCGTCGTCGCGACCGACTATCAGGGGCTCGGCACGCCGGGCCCGAATCCGCAGCTCAACAACCGCTCGAACAGCTACACGCTGCTCGACAGCGTGCGCGCGGTACTCGGCGGCGTGCCGGGCCTCGCGAACGAGGTCGTGCTCGTCGGCCAGTCGCAAGGCGGGTCGGCCGTGTTCGCGGCGGCCGGCTACGCGCCCGCGTATGCGCCCGAACTCGCGATCCGCGCGACCGTCGCCACCGGGACGATCTACAACGCATCGCCCGCCACGCTCGCGTCGCTGCCGAAGTTCGACAGTGCCTACCGGCGCGATCCCGAGCGCGTCGATCCGACACTCGCGTACCAGTTCTACTCGGTGCTCTCCGCCCAGCAGATCGACCCGTCGCTGCGCGCCGACGAAGTGCTGACCGACCAGGCGTTGCCGATCCTCGAACAGGCGCGCATCGGTTGCCTCGCGTCGCTCGAGGACGATGCGGCGCTCGCGCACCTCACGCATGCGAACACCGTGAAGCCCGGCGGCGATGCACGGCTGAAAGCGTGGTGGGACGCGTACCTGACGTACCCGACGCTGAAGATCGCGACGCCCGTCTTCATCGGCGCGGGCGCGGACGACGGGCTCGCGCCGCTCGAACTCGCGCTCGCGAAGGACGCGTGCGCGGCGGGCACGACCGTCGAAGCGCACCTGTATGCGGGCCGCGAACACAACGGCACCGTGAACGCGTCGCTCGCCGATTCGATCCCGTTCGTGAAGCGCGTGCTCGCCGGCGAGACGATCCACCCGGTCTGCACGCCCGCCGCGCAGCAGGCCGTGTCGCGATAACGCGCGCCGCGCGCTTTGCACGCCGGCGCGAATGCATTTCCGAATCCGTTATTGGATCGCGCCGCCGCGCATTTTTATACTCGTCAGCACTCTCTTCCAAAGAGTGCCAGCCAATCTCGACAGAACAGCACAGGACGAACCTATGAGCCTACGCCCCTTGCACGACCGCGTGATCGTGAAGCGACTCGACCAGGAAACCACCACCGCGTCGGGCATCGTGATCCCCGACAGCGCCGCGGAAAAACCCGACCAGGGTGAAGTGATCGCCGTTGGCCCCGGCCGCAAGGATGCGGACGGCCAGCGCATCGTGCCCGACCTGCAGGTCGGCGAGCGCGTGCTGTTCGGCAAGTACGCGGGCCAGGCCGTCAAGCTGGACGGCACCGAGTTTCTCGTGCTGCGCGAGGAAGACATCGTCGCAGTCGTCAACCAGTAACGGAGCGCAATCATGGCAGCGAAGGAAATCATTTTCAGCGACGTCGCACGGGCCAGGCTGACCGAAGGCGTGAACATTCTCGCGAACGCGGTAAAGGTCACGCTCGGGCCGAAGGGCCGCAACGTCGTGCTCGAACGCAGCTTCGGCGCGCCGGTCGTCACGAAGGACGGCGTGTCGGTCGCGAAGGAAATCGAACTCGCGGACAAGCTGCAGAACATCGGCGCGCAGCTCGTGAAGGAAGTCGCGTCGCGCACCAGCGATGCGGCCGGCGACGGCACCACGACGGCCACCGTGCTGGCGCAGGCGATCGTGCGTGAAGGCCAGAAGTACGTCGCGGCCGGGCTCAATCCGCTCGACCTGAAGCGCGGCATCGACAAGGCCGTCGCGGCGGCCGTCGACGAGCTGAAGAAGATCAGCCGTCCGACCACCACGAGCAAGGAAATCGCGCAGGTCGCGACGATCTCTGCGAACGGCGAGGAATCGATCGGCCAGCGCATCGCGGAAGCGATCGACCGCGTCGGCAAGGAAGGCGTGATCACCGTCGAGGACGGCAAGTCGCTCGCGGACGAGCTCGACGTCGTCGAAGGGCTGCAGTTCGATCGCGGCTACCTGTCGCCGTATTTCATCAACAATCCCGACAAGCAGATCGCCGAGATCGAAAGCCCGTACATCCTGCTGCACGACAAGAAGATCTCGAACATCCGCGACCTGCTGCCGGTGCTCGAACAGGTCGCGAAATCGGGCCGGCCGCTGCTGATCATCGCGGAAGACGTCGAAGGCGAAGCGCTCGCGACGCTGGTCGTCAACAACATCCGCGGCATCCTGAAGACGGTGGCCGTGAAGGCGCCCGGCTTCGGCGACCGCCGCAAGGCACTGCTCGAAGACATCGCGATCCTGACCGGCGGCCAGGTGATCGCCGAGGAAACGGGCCTGACGCTCGAGAAGGCGACGCTGGCGGAACTCGGCCAGGCGAAGCGCATCGAGGTCGGCAAGGAAAACACGACGGTGATCGACGGCGCGGGCGATGCGAAGAACATCGAGGCGCGCGTGAAGCAGATCCGCGTGCAGATCGAGGAAGCGACGTCGGACTACGACCGCGAGAAACTGCAGGAACGCGTCGCGAAGCTCGCGGGCGGCGTTGCAGTGATCAAGGTCGGCGGTGCGACCGAGATCGAGGTGAAGGAGAAGAAGGACCGCGTCGACGACGCGCTGCACGCCACGCGTGCGGCCGTCGAGGAAGGCATCGTGCCGGGCGGCGGCGTCGCGCTGATCCGCGTGCGGCAGCCGATCCGCGAACTGCAGGGCGTGAACGCCGACCAGAACGCGGGCATCAAGATCGTGCTGCGCGCACTCGAGGAACCGCTGCGCCAGATCGTCACGAACGCGGGCGAGGAAGCAAGCGTCGTGGTCGCGAAAGTCGCGGAAGGCTCGGGCAATTTCGGCTACAACGCGCAGACGGGCGAATACGGCGACCTCGTCGAGTCGGGCGTGCTCGATCCGACCAAGGTCACGCGCACGGCGCTGCAGAACGCGGCGTCGGTCGCGGGGCTGCTGCTGACGACCGATGCAACCGTGTTCGAAGCACCGAAGGATGCGGCACCGGCGGCTGCGCCGGGCGGCCCGGGTGCGGGCGGGCCGGGGTTCGATTTCTGACGACCCGACGCGTATGCCGGTTCGCCGGCATGCGCGACCGGCACGCACAGCGAAACGCAGGCAACGCGTGGCGACGAAAGTCGTCACGCGTTTTTTGCATGGGGCTGCGAAAACGGGCGGCGTGCCGGCCCGCTGGCGCGCTCGGGTAAGATGAACGCCCGTCCGCCGCCCCGCCGCCCACGCCATGCCGACCGTACAAACCATTCTCGACGACTATGAACGCCTCGGCTGGACCGGCAACGATCCGATGTCGCGGATGCTGGCGCTGCGGCGCGACAACCCGGCGGCACTCGCCGACCTCGTGATCGCTTCGTTCGATCGCGAGCTGTCGCATGCGACCTTCCTCGACGCCGCACTCGACCTGATGGACGACACCGCTTTCGCGAACGTCACCGCCGCAGCGTGGCAACGCGTCCGCGACGGCGCATGGAACACGCGGCTCGCGAGCGTGTTGTCGAGCGCGGCAATACAGGCGCCGCAGGTATTTGCCGGTCACTGGGACGTGTTTCTCGACGTTGTGACCGCGAAGCGGTCGCCGCACCTGTACTACGAGGACAACGCGTGGCGAATGCTCGATCCGGCGACGATCGATGCATGGCGCGGCCGGCTTGCCGAGCCCCCCTCCGGCGACGACGCGATGCGCGAACGCGCCGTCGCGCTGCTTCATTCGCGACACCCCGCGGCCGTTCGCGACGCGGCGGCGCGGCTGTTTTCCGACGATCCGGGCAAGTACGCCAACTGGCTCATGTCTGCCGGCTATGCGCAGGAACATGACACGTTGTGCGCGCTGCATGGCGAGTCGCCGCTACACATCGACTTCGGCCCGACGCTGCGTGCGCCGAGGCTCCGCGAGATGCCGAAGTGGAAACGCGAGATTGACGCGCATCACCCGACCTGGCACGCACGCGATTCGCATCGATCGGGCGCGCGCTTCGGCGGCGTGTCGACGCATCGATGCGGCCTGTGTCACGAGCCGCTGCATCGGTTGCTGACGCTACCGCAACCCGCGGCAGCCGGCATCGACAGCGCGACGCCCGTATCGTTCGACACCTGCCTGTCGTGCGTCGGCTGGGAGAGCGACGGCCCGCTGTTCCACCTGCACGACGACGCAGGCAACGCCTGCGCGCACCCGTCCCAGCAACGCGACATCGCGATCCAGCCCGAGTATCCGGCGGCCGCGTTCGTGGAGGCCGACGTTGCGCTCTTCGCCGCACCGGCACGCTGGACACGGCAGGACTGGGGCGAATCGAACGGCCGGCAGAACCTGAGCCGTGTCGGCGGCGCGCCGTCGTGGGTACAGTCCGCGTGGTATCCCGACTGTCCGGATTGCGGCCGCAAGATGTCGTTCGTCATGCAGCTCGATTCCGGCCTCCCGCAAACGGACGGCGGCGAATGGCTGTGGGGCAGCGGCGGCGCGAGCTACACGTTCTGGTGCGCGCCGTGCCGCACCAGCGCGCACCTCTGGCAGTGCACGTAGCACGCACCGGCCACGCAACCTTTACGACCTTTTTACTTGCGGCCGCGCGTGCGTTCACTAGAATGTGTTCGCAATCGATCCATCACCGAGTACGCACCATGCGCATCCGAAGTCCTCGCCCTCCGAGTTGCTTTTCTGCCTGACAGGCAGGACGCCTGCGTCTCTCTTTTCCCGAGCCACCGTCCTGCCAGCAGGCGGACGGTGCGCGCCGTAGTCATTCCCGTGCACGCTTGAACACGACGTCGATGCGTTGATCGCGCGTCGTGCGGGCAAGCGTGTTCCCGCGGAACATCCCTTGCAACGTCGCGCCATCGATCCGCCAGCCCGGCAACGATCGCCTGGCATGCCCGCATCCGGCATGTCGATCCGGTCACATTGCTTTGCATCCCTGATTTAACCCACTGAAGTTCCCGATACCGGAGCCCGGTCATGTTCGAGATCGACAAGCAGTACACCCGCGAATTCATCCACACCGCCTGCGGCGGCAGCAAGCAGGCGTTCCTGCCGACGAAGAACGGCAAGGTCGTTGCCGCCTGCCTGCGCACGGACCTCAACCCGCATGCGCCCGACGTGATCCTCTGCGACGGCAGCGCGTCCGCGCGCGCGGCCGGCAGGACGCTCGCCGCGCAACGCGATGCGATTCCGGTGTTCATCCGCATGGCCACGGACGCTTACCGCTTCGTCGGTCGGTACGTCGTCAGCGAATCGCTCACCGCACCGCTCGACTGCGCGCCTTACGTGCGCAACAGCGGCTTCACGCCCGGGCAGATCTCGCGCGTGCTGAAGCTCAAGCGCTGCTGACGCGCGCAGCGCGCGCCTTTCCGGTCGCCTTTCATCAAGGAGCAATCATGCTTGGCCTGACGTTCTGGAAACACGTGATCGGCACACGACCCGATGCCGCCCGCGACGATCGCGCAACGGCACTCGGCCGCCACCGCGTGCGCTCGAGGACGCTGGTGCTGACGAGCGCCGCGGTGGCATTTGCGGCGATCGCGTTCGGTGCGCCAGTCGTCGGCATTTCCGTGTTCTTGCTGACGACGTTGCCGTTCGTGCTGTCGGGTACCTGACGATGTCCTTGTCGGGCACGCGGCGGGCGCCAGCGCAATCGATACGAAATTTTAATGCGGCGCCCCCGCGTCTCTGACACCGTCTTTACACGCTTTTGTCTAGGATTTCCCTGTCATCCCGACACGGAGAGATCCGCATGCAAACGCAGCAGGCCGCCATCGGCGGCCAACCCGACCTTCCCTACCGACGCGGCGGCGCAACGTTCGCGACCCGGCTGGCCGACGCCTGCCCGCCGGACAACATCCTGCTCGACGTACCGGTCGAAAGCGCGATCCAGTTGTTCGACCTCGTCGCGCGCTATATCGAGCGCAGCAGCGGTGTGTCCGCGGAGCGGATCAGGACCGAACTGACGAAGCGCGAGCAACTCGGCTCGACCGGCCTCGGCCAGGGCGTCGCGATTCCGCACGCGCGTGTCGCCGGCCTCCGCTCGGCCATCGCGCTGTTCGTTCGCGCGCAGTATCCGTTCCCCTTCAACGCACCGGATCGCAAGCCCGTGCGCGAATTCATCGCGCTGGTGCTGCCGCAGGAAGACAACCGCGCGCACCTCGAACTGCTCGCCGACGCGGCGCGCTGTTTCAGCGAACGTCCGTTCCGGCAGTCGTCGCGCGACGCGCTGACGCCCGACGAGATTCACCAGCTGATGCAACGCACGTATTGATGCCGTCGTGGTGCCGCGTCGTGCGGCAACACGCACTCCCTTCATCCATCCGGATTCCCATGTTCCCAGACCCTGAAAGCTCCCCCCTTACGTCGCATCGCGTGGCCGGACTGGCGCGCTCGCTGCCGTTCATGCAGGCCCTGCACGGGCAGACCGTCGTCATCGTCGACGGCGGCACCGCGCGCGACGCACGTGCCCGCCACGCCTTCGCGCAGGATGTCGCGCTGCTCGCGCTCACCGGTGTTCGACCGATCATCGTGCAGGGCGTGCCGGCCGCATCCGGTACGCAATCGATCCACGCCGTTCATGCGGCGATGGCGGGCATCAATCATGAACTGGTGCGCCTGATCGGCGGTCACGGCGCCAAGGCGATCGGCATCAACGGCCACGACGGCGGCCTGCTGGTGGCGAGCGCCCATTCCGACGGCACCGACACGAGCGCGGTCGCCCGCTTCGACGGCACGGCGCTGAACGCGTTGCTCGAGAACGGGCTGGTGCCCGTCGTGATGCCGGTCGCCCCGGACGACGCAGGCCATGATCACCTGCTGCGCGCGGAACAGCTCGGCAGCCTCTTCGCGCAGCGCACCGGCGCCGTCACGCTGGTGATGATGGTCGACAGCGCGCTGCTGCGCGAACTCGGCGAGCTCGCCGGGCTCTATGGCATCACGGAACTCGAGCAATGGCTGGCCGAGCATCCGGCCGCAACCGCAGCGCCTTGCGTGCGGGAAGCGCTCGATGCGCTCGCGCACGGCGTGCAGAACGTCCATCTCGCCGATATCGGGCAACCCGAATCGCTGATCGACGAACTGCTGACGGAGGAAGGATCGGGGGTCGTGTTCTGCCGGCGCGGCAACACCGACCTGCTGGCGGAAACCCGCCGCTACTTCGCGGATTCGGCGAGCGTGCTGCGCGACGGCTTCAACGTCGAGCAGAAGCAGGTCGTGCGGTTCTGAATTTTGCAGCAGAACCGCTCGCGGCGCGGTGCGCAGTGCCGTCAGAACATCTGGCGCAGGCCGACGGCAGCCCCGACGTTGTTGGTCCTGCCGATCTGGTCGACCTTGCCGGTGAGCCGGTTGGTGGCACCCGGATAGTCGGCCGCGAACGCGCCGTTGCCGCGCGAGAAATCGACCGTGCCGTAGACCTCCGTATGCTTGGACAGCGCATACTCGGCCAGCACGGTCGCCGAGTAGTTGATCCCCGAGCCGAGCGTGCCGTCGAGCCGCTGCGCATTGCGTGCGTGGCCGTAATAGCCGGCCACCGTGATCAGCAGCGGCGCGGTGGCCTGCCAGTTGGCGCCGACGTAGAACGTGTCGTCGATGCGGTTCGGGCTCCCGCCGCTCAACGCCGGTGCGCCGGCCTGCTGCATGTTGAAGTCGGTCGTGCCCGTCTTGTCCTGGCCGTGCAGCCAGCCGGCCAGCAGGCGGACGGAGGGCGTAACCTGATACGCGCCGCTCACGTGCAGAAAGTTCACCTTCGCGCCGTTGGTCGCACTGCCGTTCACGGACGATACCGAGGTCTGCTGGAAGCCTGCGTTGATCGACGCGGGCCCTTGCGCGTAGGTGAGCTCGACGCCGTACGTGCTGTCGAGGCCCATCGCACCGGCATGATTGCCGAAGCCGTAGATCGCATCGACGCTGAACCCGTTGTACGTGAATGCGTACTTCACCGAGTTTGGCACCGTCAGGTAGTTGCCAATGCCGTTGTACGCCCAGCTGTCCTGCCAGTAGTCGCCGACGGTCATCGGATCGAATACGTCGCCCATCGTGTCGTACACCGGCGCATACTGGTTGCCGAACGTCAGCGTGCCATATCGGCTGTTCGACAGGCCCACGTAGGCCTGCCGGCTGAACAGCGTGTTCGCGACGTGCAGCTTGCCATCGCCCAGCTCGAAACCGTTCTCGAGACGGAAAATCGCCGACAGCCCGCCGCCGAGATCCTCGCTGCCGCGCAAGCCCCAGCGGCTGTGCGTTTCCGGGCCGACCGTCATTCCGATCAGGTCCTTGCCGTCAGGGCCGGCATTCGTCTGATAACGGATCGCCGTATCGACGAGGCCATACAACGTAACCGAACTCTGCGCGAACGTGCACGATGCTGACATGGTGAAAGCGGCGCCGATACAACCGGTGACAACGGTGCGTCTCATGAAAGGCCTCCCTGGGCAATTGATTTTGTAAGCAGTCCGATAGCATTCGTGGACGGACGCCATTACTGCGAACGGGAGAATAATCGGCCATATTCGCGGCACCTATTACCGCTTCTGGATTGGACCTTTCCAGCGTCGTCAACAATCGCTGTCGTGCACGATGCGGCGGCCCGGCGCGATCGAGATCCGCTGTCGCGGCACGCCGGACGGCGGGCAAATCACGTTCCGCCCCAATGAATCGCGCCGTGTCGAAGCGCGGCACCGATGGTTCGATGCCCGGCTGTCGGAGCATGGCCACGGCGCGCAGAGCGGCAACGATCCCGACACGGTGCGTCCTTCGCGACCCGATGCGCCGGCGTCGAATCAGGCTCGGGCGGCATCGATCCGGAATACCGCGATCGTCGCTTCCAGCTGCCCCGCCTGCGCTTTCAGCGCCGCCGCCGCTGCCGATGCCTGCTGCACCAGCGCGGCATTCTGCTGCGTCACCTGATCCATCTGCGCGACGGCCTGATTGACTTGCTCGATGCCCCGCGACTGCTCGTCGGACGCGGCGGTAATCTCGCTCATCAGTACGTCGACCCGTCGCACCGACGCCAGTATTTCCGTCATCGTCCCCGTCGCGCGATCGACCTGCCGTGCGCCGGTGTCGACGCGCCTGAGCGAATCCGTGATCAGTTCCTTGATTTCACGCGATGCCGCGGCACTGCGCTGGGCCAGCGAGCGCACTTCGCCCGCCACGACCGCGAACCCGCGCCCCTGTTCGCCGGCCCGGGCCGCTTCGACCGCGGCGTTCAACGACAGGATGTTGGTCTGGAAGGCAATGCCTTCGATCACCGTGATGATCTCGGCGATCTTGCCTGACGATTCCGACAGCCCCCGCATCGTCCTGACGACCTCTTGCGCGGCCTGATTGCCCTGCTCGGTCAGCAGCGCCGCGTCGCTCACCACCTGGCTGGCCTGCTTCGCGTTCTCGGCGTTCTGGCGAACCGTCGACGTCAGCTGCTCCATGGACGCGGCCGTCTCCTCCAGCGACGCGGCCTGCTCCTCGGTCCGTTGGGACAGATCCATGTTGCCCTCCGCGATCTCCCGAGCGGCGGCGTCGATCGCGTGCGAGCCGTTCTGCACCGCCCGGATCGTCTGGAGCAGTTCGCCCTGCATCGTCTGCAAGCCGGTCAGCAGTTGCCCCATTTCGTCGGTCGAATGAACCTCCACCCGGGTCGTCAGGTCGCCTTCGGCGATGGCGCCGAAATGGCCCAGTGCGTTCGCCAGCGGCGTGCCGATCGCCCGTTGCAGCGACCACCATGTCAGCGTGGCCGCCCCGAGCGCGACCAGGCTCCCGGCGAACGCCATGGCGATGAACCAGTGGAAGCGTGCCTGCGCGGCATCGAACGTCGCCCGCGAAGCCGTGATCTGGAGCTGCCCGAGCGCATCCATGGCGTCGGACGCGTCGATGAACAGCGACGGCGGGATGCGTCGCCAGACTTCCGGAATTTTGGCCGCATCATGGGTGGCTATGACCTCGAACATCGGCTCCAGCCCGTTGTCGACCAGCGCCTTGAACTTGCTGCCGGCGTCGGCCGCGCGGCGGGCCTCTTCGGGGCCGGAGAACGGCAGCGCACGATAGGCCTCCCATGCCTTCCTCGATGCGGCCAGCATGTCGCGGGCCACACCGGTTTCCTGCGGAACTTCGTCGCTGGCCGGATCGAGCGCGATGCGATACAGCCACAGGCGCGTCCTCGACAGCGCGACATTCGCCTGCCCGAGCGCCTCCGACGAAGCGAGCCGTTCGGAATAGAGCGTCTTCACGTCGTTGTTTCCGATTGCCATGCCGACCACGCCGATGATGCCGCCGACGACCAGCAATACTCCGAGAAAACCCATCGCCAGCGCCAGACGGGTGCGAATGCTGAAATTCTTGATCATGGTCAGGAGAGCGTTGAGCACGCCGCCGGTGCATGCGACGCATGCGCGTGAAACCAGTCGGGTACGGCACGTGCAAGGTCGACTTCCCGATAACGACCAAAGTGACGCCGGGATTAACGCAGAATCCGTAACGGACGTTTCCGGAAGCGGCGAGTTGTGATCCGCGCAAGTCCGTGATAGCGAGGTGTGCAACGCTTGCACGCCGAATCGTCCGATGAATATCCAGGTGCCCCGGACGCTGGCGGGCGCACGTGTCGCGTGATGGCATGCCAATGCGCCCCTGCGCTCACGTCGGGCTGCTTTCGACCGTGCGCGCTGCGTACCGGCTTCCACGCAGATTGATCTGGATAACAAACCATTCAGCCGCCCTGCCCGAAGCGCGCCGATCATGCCTTAGCCGCTCGGCGAGCAATCAACCCGCAGGACCGCTGATCGCCAGCGTCCTGCTGCGCAGCCTGGCCGGGCCATGCCCGAACTTCGTGATCGCCACGTCGACCGCGATCGCGCAGCGCCGCGCCGGCGGGATGCCAGGCGCAAGGCACGGCGCAATGGCGCTCCCGTCAATGCGCCGGTTGCCGATCCGGTGCCAGGCCGTGCTCGATACGACGGCCGGGCTATGGAGGATGGGGCGCGACGGATGGATGCTCACGGAACGTCGAGCGGCGCGCCATGCCCGCATCGCCACGCAAATGAGGCCGCTTGCGACATCCCGTTGCCGGGCGCCACAAGCGGCCTCCTCGCAGACGGCATGCGTCAGCGTCGCGTCGCCAGCCTTCTCACGACGCTCACCAGCGCGTCGACTTCGTCGCACGTGTTGTAGAACGCGAGCGACGGCCGCACCGTTGCCTCGAGCCCGAACCGCCGCAGGATCGGTTGCGCGCAGTGGTGCCCCGAGCGCACCGCGATGCCCTCTTCGTTCAGTGCCTGCCCGACTTCCTCGGTCTCGTAGCCCTTCAGCACGAACGACAGCACGCTCGCCTTGTCGCGCGCGGTACCGACGAGGCGCACGCCCGGCACCGGTGCGAGCACGCTCGTCGCATACGCGAGCAGGTCGTGCTCGTAGCGCGCGATGTTCTCGATGCCGACCCGGCTCACGTAGTCGAGCGCGGCACCCAGCCCCACCGCATCCGCGATGTTGCCGGTGCCGGCCTCGAACCGGTTCGGCGGCGGCTGGAACACCGTGCGCTCGAACGTCACGTCCGCGATCATGTTGCCGCCGCCCTGCCAGGGCGGCATGTCGTCGAGGATCGCGCGTTTGCCGTACACGACGCCGATCCCGGTCGGCCCGTAGATCTTGTGCCCGGAGAACACGAAGAAATCCGCATCGAGCGCCTGCACGTCCACGCGCATGTGCGAGATCGACTGTGCGCCGTCGACGAGCGCCTTCGCGCCCGCCCGATGCGCAAGCTCGACGATCTCCTTCACCGGCACGACCGTGCCCAGCGCGTTCGACACCTGCGTGACGGACACGATCTTCGTGCGGTCGTTGAGCAGCTTCCGGTATTCGTCGAGCAGCACCTGCCCCGAATCGTCGACCGGAATCACGCGCAGCTTCGCCCCCTTGAGCGCGGCAAGCTGCTGCCACGGCACGATGTTCGCGTGATGCTCGAGGTTCGACACGATGATCTCGTCGCCTTCGCCGACGTTCTGCACGCCCCACGACTTCGCGATCAGGTTGATCGCCTCGGTCGTGCCGCGCACGAACACGATCTCGTCCGGCGACGATGCGCCGATGAAGCGCTGCACCGTTTCCCGCGCATGCTCGTACGCATCCGTCGCGCGGCCGGCCAACGCATGTGCCGCGCGGTGGATGTTCGAGTTCTCGTGTGCGTAGAAGTATGCGAGACGGTCGATCACGGCCTGCGGCTTGTGCGTCGTCGCCGCATTGTCGAACCACACGAGCTGCTTGCCGTTCACGCGCTCCTGCAGGATCGGGAAATCGCGGCGGATCGCGTTCACGTCGAACGGCGGGTGCGCGCCGCGATACAGCTGGCCTTGCGGCTCGGCTGCGTGCCTATCGTCGATGAAGTAGCGCGGCACCTCGCTGCCCGATGCGCGCGACGCCGGCACGTCGCGATGCACGGCGAGCAGCTCGCGCAGCGCGTCGTCGCCCGGCAGCCCGAACGCTTCCGGCGACGCGAGGCCGCTCGACGGCACGACGATGTCCTGCGGCGTCGCCTGCCAGCCCTGCAGCGAACCGTCGGTGAAGTAGTACGGCGATGCCTTCGCCGCGCCATCCGGCGCCGGCGCATTCACTTGCGGCACGCCGAGCGCCGCGCCGCCGACGCGTGGTTCGAGCGCGGGCGCGATCGACACGGCGTTGTCGGGCAACCCGTTCTGCGCGGCCGCATGCGGCGCGAGCGCCGGTGCGCGGTTGCCGAGCGACAGCACGTGGGTCGGTGCGGACGGCGCGAGGTTCGCGCCGGGCACCTTCCCTTGCGGGAGCGCGAGACCGGGCAC
>NZ_LDVA01000212.1:0-29798 GCF_050768715.1 Burkholderia sp. ZZQ-2
CGCAATCGACACGGCGAGCGGCCGGGTCATCGAGCATCGCGCGGACGAACGCTTCCCGTTCTGCAGCACGTTCAAGGCGATGCTGAGTGCGGCGGTGCTTGCGCAGAGCGTCGAGCGGCCGGCGTTGCTGCAACAGCGCGTGACGTATACCCGCGCCGATCTCGTCAACTATTCGCCGGTGTCGGAGAAGCATGTCGGCGAGGGCATGACGGTCGCCGCGCTGTGCGAGGCCGCGATCCAGTACAGCGACAACTCGGCCGCAAACCTGCTGATGAAGCTGCTCGGCGGCCCGGCGGCGGTGACGGCCTACGCGCGCTCGATCGGCGACGACACGTTCAGGCTCGATCGATGGGAGACCGAACTGAATACCGCGCTGCCGGGCGACCTGCGCGACACGACGACGCCGGCCGCGATGGCCGCAAGCATGCGCGTGCTGATGGTCGGCGATGCGCTGCCGGCCGCGCAGCGCGCGCAGCTCGTTGCGTGGATGCGTGGCAACAAGGTGGGCGACAAGCGGCTCCGTGCGGGCGTGCCGGCCGGGTGGACGGTCGGTGACAAGACGGGCACCGGCGACTACGGGACGACCAACGACGCGGGTGTCGTGTGGTTGCCGTCGCGTGTGCCGATCGCGGTGGCCGTGTACTACACGCAGACGCGTGCCGATGCGCGCTCGAAGGACGACGTGATCGCGTCGGTTGCGCGCATCGTGGTTCAGGCATTCGGTTGACGCGGGCGGTGCGGTGCGGTGCGGTGCGCGTGACGCGATGCGCAGGCGGGCCGTGCCGCAGCCGTGACCTGCGCGATCAAACGTTGTGCGATCAACGACTTAGGTCACGCATGCTCAGGATATCCACATGCTTGCCAACAAAAATTGTGGACAAGCCCGCGCGCGGCCGCGCACGGCGTGGGGCGGGCCACCGTGCCGCATTTGAGGCGGCGCGGACAAAGCCTTTCGGATCAAGCGCTTGGTCGCGGTATGCGCAGGCTATCCACACGCTTGCCAACACAATCTGTGGACAAGCCGGTTCGCCTGCGCGGAAGGCGGCCCGTCACGTGGCGCGACGACGTGCGAGCGGCACTTTGCCGGCCGCGTGCCGCATTTGAGGCGGCGCGGACAAAGTCTTTCGGATCAAGCGCTTGGTCGCGGTATGCGCAGGCTATCCACATGCTTGCCAACACAATCTGTGGACAAGCCCGGCAGCCGCGCGGGCGACGGTCAGGGCTGCCGATCGTCGACCGTGGGCCAGCGCACGAACGCGAACACCCACAACATGACGAAGTTCAGGATCGGGACGAACATCGTCAGGATCCACCAGCCCGAATGCCCGGTGCGCCGGACGATACGGACGTACGGATAAACGACGACGGCGACGAGCACGAGTGAGACGACCAGCTGCCACGCGGTGAAGTGTTCCATGGCCTTCCTCGGAGTGAAGTGTCGGGCGGAACGGCCGGCCCGTCGAACCGTCGCGCGAAGCCGGCGATGCACGGCCGCGTGCGGCTCGCGTGATCTTGACGCGTGGCGGGCGCGAGCGTCAAGGCGAGGGTGGTGTACGGTGGCGGCGCGTCTGTCGCGCGGGATCGTCGCATTCACGCATGTCCGGGCCACACGCTGCCGCAACCGTGACGCGGCGCATGAACCGTAAGCCGATCAACGGGTTAGCGCACGCGTGCGCAGGATATCCACAAGCTTGCCAACAAAATCTGTGGGTAAGTGGCGCAGCGCATGGCCGGCACGTGTGCGCCGGCTGCGACGTGCATCGTCGTGGCGTCGTGATGCGAAGTGCGGCGAAGCGGTGGACGCGGTGGCCGTCACCGGGGCCGCGTCTGCATCACGCGTGCCAAAGTCCATCGGATCAAGGGTTTAGCGTTGCGGTGCGCAGGATATCCACAAGCTTGCCAACATTTTCTGTGGAGAAGTCGGGGTGCGCGCGGGACACCCGGGACACCCGCGAATGCCACGTGTTGCCGCGATGCGTGCGTGCACTTACGCAGTGCAGATACCGGCCACGCCGACTTTCTGGAACAGGTGCGGGCTCGCGACGGCGGACGACGGATAGGCCGACAGCTTGGCCACGAACCCGGGGTGCGTGAAGGCCGCGCGAAACGCTTCGGCCGATTCCCAGATCGCGTAGTTCAGGTAAGTCGGACTGTCGCCGAGCGCGCGATGAAGCTGGGTCGAGATGAATCCCGGCTGCTGCTTCATGAATTCGGCATCGTCCTTCCACACGGAGAGAAAGTCCGCTTCGTCGGCGGGGGCCAACGTGAACAGGTTGACGAGAACGACCGGCTCGGCGTCGATGCCGATCTGTTGCTGGATCGGAAAGGCCGGATCCATCGGCTTGAATTGAGGCATGGGAACTCCTTCGGGTGAGGGGGGCGGGCGCGATTGAGCGCTCACGTCGGTGCATCGGCGCCATGTGCGCTGGACATCGCTGACAGCACGCGGATCGCCGCGTCCAGGTCAGCCGAACTGAAGTCGCCGGCGATGTCGCGGACATGCTGTTGCCACTCCCCGACCACGGCCTGATAGGCCGCATCGCCACGCGGCGTCAGCGCATACAGAGGCGAGCGCTTGTGCGCCGGATTGGGTAGCGACTGGACGAGCCCTTCGTCGGTCAGCACGTTGACCTGTTTCAGCACGGCCTGCCGCGTGATGCCCATTGCTTCGGCGATCTGCGGGATGTTCGGGGCAACCGGTGCCATCGCGATGGCACCCAGCACCTGCCAGCGCGCACTGGTCAGCCCGTGCGGGCCGGCAAAGGTGTTGCCCCATTCGATCAGCAGGCCGTTCAACCGGAATACGGACAGCGCGACGGCGGTCAACTTCTCGGATTTCGTCATGTCCGATACGCGTGATGAATTGACAACTACTTTACGAAATGGACAACTAGTTGTCCATTTGGCGAATGAACGTCGCTGAGCGAAGCCAGGCCGGTAAACTGGCAACGCGATCCGGCACCGGTAACATTTGCCGCGACGGATGGCGGGCCGACAACAAAGAACCTGGAGAGAATCAGTGAGAACCATCTGGAAAACGGTCGCCGTGCCGCTGCTGGCGATCGCATGCGGAACGCCAGCACACGCGTGCCTGCCGGCCCGATACGAGACCGCGTATTTCGGCACGGCCGAATACATGGGCGACGCACTACGCGACAAGGTAGTCGACGACATCCGCGCCAATCACTACACGATCATCGAGCCGAAAATCGGCTTGCTGTTCTACGCGATCGTCAGGAAGGGGGACGGGATCTACCTGGGCGCTGACCGGATCGCCACGGGGAGCGATTCGTTCTGGTACCTCGGGCACGGCTACTACCAGCTGAGCGGTCAGCTCTATTTCATGGGTGAACACGTCGGCGCGTATCCGCTCAACGGTACCGTGGTCGTCCACACCGAGGATCGCACCCGGCAAAGGCCGGACGACTATCCCGAGGGCCGCCTGTTTTGCGTCGTGAAGAAATACGCCAGCATTCTCGAAACCTCGACCGGCCTGCGAATCGAGCGGATCGTCTTCGACAACTGAGCGGGGAGCATGAGTGACCCGGGCGGCGCATTTCCGACGCAGCCTCGACAAACCCTTTCCGATCAATGGCTTGGTGTCGTTAATGGACGGTTGTCCACACGCTTGCCAACACAATCTGTGGAAAAGCCGCACGTGGCGCGGCATCAGGCCGGCAGCGGAAAGCGCACCGTGACGGTCAGCCCGCGCCCGCCGCGTGTCGTGCCGAGTGCGACCGTCGCGCGATGCTGTTCGGCGATCCGCTTGACGATCGACAGCCCGAGCCCGCTGCCCGACGACGTGACGGCCTGCGCGCCCTCGCCGCGATAGAAACGCTCCCACACGTCGGTGCGTTCGGCTTCCGGGATACCGGGGCCGTCGTCGGCGACTTCGAGCACGGGCGTCGTGCCGTCGAGCCGCGCGGACACGTCGACACGCGCGCCGTCGCCCGCATAGCGGATCGCGTTGTCGACGAGGTTGTTCAGCAGCACGCGCAGCGTGTCGGCATTGCCCGACGTCATCACGGGCGTCGACACGATCGCGCCGAGATCGATCCGGTGCGCGTCGGCGACGCGCGTGCGGTCCGATACCACCGACCGGCACAGCGCGGCGAGATCGACGGGCGCCGACGCGGAGGCGGCCGCCTGCGCATCGGGTTCGAGGCGCGCGAGCGTCAGCAGCTGTTCGGCGAGGTGGCCGAGCCGCGTCGTGCCGGCATGGATCTGCGCAAGGATGTGCTCGCGTTCCTCGGCGGTCGACGCGCGCCGCAGCAACTGCGACTGGATCGACAGCCCCATGATCGGCGTGCGCAATTCGTGCGCGGCATCGGCGATGAAGTGCCGTTGCAGCGTGAACGAGCGGTCCAGGCGCGCGAGCAGGTCGTTGATCGCTTCGGCGAGCGGACGGACTTCGTTCGGCATTGCGCCGACGTCGACCGGCTCGAGATTGTTCGCATTCCTGCGTTTGAGGCCGGATGCGATCGTGCGCAGCGGCCGCAACCCCGCGCCGATGCCGAACCACAGGCCGATCGCGAGCAGCGGCAGCATCGAGAACACGGGCCACAGCAGGTGCACGGCGATGCCCGCGATCGCTTCCCAGCGCGCATGGCGTGCCTGCGCGAGCCGGATCGTCGTGCCGCCGCGTTCGGTCACGTAGGTGCGCCACGGCTGGCCGCCGACGTCGACGCTCGCGATGCCTTTCTGCTCGGGCGGCGGCAGGGTCGAATCGCGGTCGGTCGAATACACGAGCTTGCCGTTGCGCCAGACCTGCAGCAGCACGGCATCGGGATCGCTCGCCTCGAAACCGTGCTTGCCGTTGGCGCGGTTGCTGAACGACAGCTCGCCGTTCGGGCCGACGACGATCTGCTTCGACATGCTGCGCATCTGGTCGTCGAGCAGGTCGTCGAGCTCGCGCAGCGCGCCCCAGTAGGTGCCGGCACTCGCGACGAGGCCGATCACGCACGCGGCCGGGAGCAGCCACGTCAGCAGGCGCCGCCGCAGCGACGCGTTGCGCCAGCGTGCGATCGCGTGTTGCATGCGCGTCATGCGCCGTCACCGATCCGGTAGCCGACGCCACGCACCGTGCGGATCATGTCGTGGCCGAGCTTCTTGCGCAGGTTGTGGATGTGCACCTGCACGGCGTTGCTCTCGATTTCCTCGCCCCAGCTGTACAGCCGCTCCTCGAACTGCTCGCGCGAAATCACCGCGCCCGGGTCGCGCATCAGCTCGTGCAGCAGCACGAACTCCTTCGGCGACAGCGTGACTTCGTCGTCGCCGAGCCAGACGAGGTGCTTGACGGGGTCGAGCCGCAGCGGGCCGATCGTGAGGGTCGTCTGCGCGCGGCCTGCGTGGCGGCGGTTGACCGCGCGGATGCGGGCGAGCAGTTCGTCGAGTTCGAACGGCTTGACGAGATAATCGTCCGCGCCGCTGTCGAGGCCCGCGATGCGGTCGGGCACGCCGTCGCGCGCGGTGATGATGATCGCGGGCAGGTTTTCGTCGCGGCGGCGCAGCGCGGCGAGCACCGACAGGCCGTCGCGGTTCGGCAGCCCGAGATCGAGCAGCAGCAGGCCGTAGCCGGTCGCGCGCAACGCGAGCGACGCGGCGTCGCCGTCCTTGACCCAGTCGACCGCGAAGCCTTCCTGTTTGAGGCCCTGTTCGAGCCCGCTGCCGATCAGCGGATCGTCCTCGACGAGCAGTACGCGCATGGATTCGTATCTCTTCAACGGGGCGCCATGGCGCCCGGGGTTCCCATGATAAGCGCGCGGGCCTTAGCGGGAGCTTAAACACGGGCGCGCGGCGGGCTTGCGCGCGTGCCCGGTGCGGCACCGTGCCGCTGCGGCGCGACCTTCAGGTTTGCTTAATCTTACGGTCCGTAATCTGGGGCCGTCGCGTTCAACGGAGCGCGGCGTCACATCGAAGAAGAGGACCGAGATCATGAAACACCTGACGAGAATCCTGGCGGTTGCGCTCGCCGTGCTGCCCGCCGCCGTTTACGCGGAATATACCGGGCCGTCCACGCTGACCACGACGACCGTGAAGGAACTGCTCGCGAACGGCAAGGACGACCAGCACGTGCAGTTGCAGGGGCGCATCGTCAAGCATGTCGGCGGCGAGGATTACGAATTCGCCGATGCGACGGGCACGATCCGCGTCGAGATCGACCACAAGCTGTGGGCGGCCGGCCAGCCCGTCAGTGACCGGAACGAAGTGAAGGTGACCGGCGAATTCGAGCGCAAATGGTCGGGCAGCGTGAAGGTCGACGCCGATCACGTCGAAGTGCTGCGCTGACCGGTGCACCGGTGTATACGGGGCCGGTGATACCATGGACGACCGGTTCCCGCTCACACCAAGATGGCCGCCAATTTCGACGAACTCGCGTCCCGGATCCGGGCGCAATTTTCCGAGCTGAGCCCGCAATTCCAGGCGGGCGCGGCCTTCCTGCTCGATCATCCCGACGAAGTCGCCACGTCGTCGATGCGCAAGGTCGCACAGCGCGCGCAGGTGCAGCCCGCGTCGCTCGTGCGGCTCGCGCAGCAATTCGGCTTCCCCGGCTGGAACGAGCTGCGCGACCTGTGTGTCGCGCGCGTGCGCACGCGCCCCGAGCCGCTCACGCAGCGGGCGCGCTCGCTCGTGCGGCCCGATGCGAAGGCGTCGCTCGCGCACGACCTGCTCGCCGCGCAACAACACAACCTGTCGGCCACCGCCGCGCAGAACGAGCACGCGCTCGCCGATGCCGCGAAACTCATCCGCAAGGCGTCGCACGTGCATGTCGCGGGGTTTCGCTCGTGCTACCCGGTTGCATTCGGCTTCGTGTACGGCTACCGGCTGTTCCGCCCGACCGTGTCGCTGCTCAACGGCGTCGCCGGGTCGCTCGAAATGGAGCTGCGGACGATCGCGAAGCAGAGCGTGACCGTCGTCGTCAGCTTCGCGCCGTATTCGGCGGAAGCGACGCGCGTCGCGCAGGCCGCGAAGGCGCAGGGCAGCCGGATCGTCGCGATCACCGACAGCGCGGTGTCGCCGATCGCGCTGCACGCGGACGCACAACTGATCTTCACGCACGACAGCCCGTCGTTCTTCCCGTCGCTGGTGGCCGCGCACGCGATGGCCGAAGCGCTGGTCGCGCAGTTGCTGGCGCTCGAAGGCAGCGATGCGATCGCCGCGCTCGAGCGCACGGAAGCGGAGCTGCATGCGAAGGGCGCTTACGTCGTCTGACGCGGTGCGTGCGGGTTCAACCTTCCTCATTTCCGATTCAACCGGACTCGACCGATGACGTTCACATACGAGGTGACCGACGCGGGCGACGTGAACGTTCGCAAGCAGATCGTCGCGCCGCTCATCCGATTCAACGAAAGCCAGGCGGGCCCGAATGACTTCCGCGCGCTGGCCGTGGTCGTGACCGACGCCGAAGGCACGGTGGTCGGCGGCTTGTGGGGCAGCACGGCGTACGGCTGGCTGCATGTCGACCTGCTCGTGGTGCCCGAGGCCGCGCGCGGCCAGGGTGCGGGCACGCGCATCATGGATCTGGCCGAAGCGGAAGCCGTCGCGCGCGGATGCCACGGCGCGTGGCTCGACACGTTCGACTTCCAGGCGCGGCCGTTCTACGAGAAACGCGGCTATGTCCGCTTCGGCGAACTGCCGGATTATCCGGCCGGGCACACGCGCATTTTCCTGACGAAGCGGCTTGCGGGCTGAGCGTCGCCGCATGGAGCGGCCCGGTTGACGCGGTCGCCGGCCGTCGCCTAGGATAGCGGCCAGCGATGCAGGTCGCTTCCGGGTCCGCGGAAAGGGTTGAACCTACCTGTCGCAGCAAATCCAGTCTTCCTCCTGTCCTTTGTGCTGGCGGTATTGCGGACCTTCGGCCATGACTGCACGAGGATTCGCATGAAAAAGCTGCCTCCCGGGGCCAATCCCGATCATCTGAAAAAGCAGGCCAAGGCATTGTTGCGCCTGTACCGGCAGGGTGACGCCGACGCCGTCGCGCGCTTTGTCCGCTTTCTCCCGGCCGCCGCCAACCGCACGCACGACGAAGCGCTCGCGCTCGGGCTCCGGCTGCACGATGCGCAGTCGTGCATTGCGCGCGAGTACGGTTTCGCGTCATGGGCCGATCTCGGCGCGTTCGTCGAAACGCATGCGCTCGCCGGGCAACAGCGGTCGGCGTTGATCCGGCGCTGGCTCGACCTGGCGTACGGCGCCGACGTGACGGGCGGTTTCGATGCGGCCCGGCCGCGCGTCGCCGCGCAACTGCTGCTCGACCGGCCCGATCTCGTTGCAAGCGATCCGACCGTCGCATGCGCGGCCGGCGACCTCGATGCCGTGAAGGCGGCGCTGGCCGCCGATCCCGGATGGATCGCGCGCGCCGGCGGCGTGCTGAAGCTGCCGCCGCTGGTTGCCGTCACGCATTCGCGGCTCGGGCAGATTCCCGGGTTCGCCGTCCGGCTGCGCGCCTGCGCGCGTCATCTGCTCGATGCCGGCGCCGATCCGAACCAGCGGATCGGCAACCGGTTTCCGCCGGCGTCGCTTGCCGCGCCCGACGAAGCGGAGCCGCTGTCGGCGCTGTACGGCGCCGCGGGCGTCAATCGCGATCCGGTTCTGACCGCGATGCTGCTGGAAGCCGGCGCCGACCCGAACGACGGCGAATCGCTCTATCACTCGGTGGAAAATCCGGCCTGTACGCGCCTGCTGCTCGAACACGGCGCGCGGGTGGGCGGGACCAATGCGTTGCGTCGCGCATTCGACATGCGCGATGCGGACGCGCTCGAACTGCTGCTCGCGCATGGCGGCGACCCGAACGAGCCGCCCGGCGAGGGGCTGGCGCAGACCTGGGGCGCACCGTTGTTGCGGGCGATCGGCGTGCGCTGCTCGGCGCGCCACGTTGCCGCGCTGCTGGCGGCCGGCGCCGATCCCCGCGCGCGGACCCCGGCGGGCGTCAGTGCGTACCGGCTGGCGATGCAGACCGGGCTGTCGGAGGTCGCCGCGTTGTTGCGTGCGGCGGGCGCGGAAGAGGCGCTCGACGCCGAGGACGCATTCGTGGCGGCCTGCGCGCGCGCCGACGCCGACGATGCGCGACGCATCCAGGCACGGCATCCCGAACTGCCGGGCGCGCTGCCCGGCGAGCGGCTGCGGCTGCTGCCGGATGCCGCCGCGTGGGGGTCGGGCGACGCGGTGAAGGTCATGGTCGAACTGGGCTGGCCGATCGCGGCGCGGGGCGGCGACTGGGACGCGAGCGCGCTGAATCACGCGGTGTTTCGCGGCGATGCGGGCTTGCTGGCGTTCCTCCTCGAGCACGGCGCGAGCTGGCGTGACATGCACGGGTTCGGCAGCGACGCGCTCGGCACATTGTCCTGGGCATCCGTCAACGAACCGGAGCATGTCGGCGCAGCCGACTGGGAGGCTTGCGCGCGGGTGCTGCTCGCGCACGGTGTGCCGCAAGCCGCGCGGGACCCGTCGAATCCGGACGGCGTACTGATCGACGGTCGCGCGATGCGTTTCTCCGAAGCCGTCACCGACGTGTTGCTCGGCATCGACGGCGGGCCACCGGCGGCAAGGTAAGCGGCTATCGGTTGGCAACGGACGGGCGGCGGTGTCGGCCCGCTCGTTGCCGGTTGCGGGTTGCCGGCTCCCGATTCGCGATTCCCGATTCCCGATTCCCGGCTTCGGGCTTCGGGCTTCCGGCTTCCGGCTTCCGGCTTCCGGCTCCCAGCTCCCAGCTCCCAGCTCCCAGCTCCCAGCTCCCAGCTCCCAGCTCCCGACTCCCGACTCCCGACTCCCGACTCCCGACTCCCGGCGTGCAGTCGGCGCATCGGTTTTTTCCTGTCGCGCGACGACATTTCGGTGAACGCTGAAACGTCGCGTGCACGATCGGCGTAAGCTCGGCCGTCAACTTTCTCCTGGAGCCCGCGATGACCCGTTCCGATCTTCAAGCCCGCCAAGCCGAAGCCTTCCGCGCCCTGCATGCACGCGCCGGCGCCTTCATCATCCCGAACCCGTGGGACGCCGGCACCGCGCGCCTGCTCGCGATGGCCGGCTTCGAGGCGCTCGCGACCACGAGCGCCGGCTACGCCTTTTCGAAAGGCCGGCCCGACTATGCGATCGACCGCGACGAGATGCTCGATCACATCGCCGAGATCGCCGCCGCGGGCGGCCTGCCCGTGAGCGCCGACCTCGAGAACGGCTTCGGCGATGCGCCCGCCACGGTGGCCGAGACGATCCGGCTCGCGGCCGAGGCCGGCGCGGTCGGCGGGTCGATCGAGGATGCGACGGGCCGCGCCGACGCGCCGATCTATGCGCACGAAGCGGCGGTCGAGCGCATCGCGGCGGCCGTCGACGCGGCGCGTGCGCTGCCGTTTCCGTTCACGCTGACCGCGCGCTGCGAAAACTACCTGCACGGCCGCCACGACCTCGTCGACACGATCGCGCGGCTCGTCGCCTATCGCGACGCGGGCGCCGACGTGCTGTATGCGCCGGGCATCACCGATGCGGACGACATCGCGGCGGTGACGCGGGCGGTCGGCGCACCCGTGAATGTCGTGATGGGGCTGCAGGGCGGATTGCTGAGCGTCGACGCACTGGCGGCGCTCGGCGTGAAGCGCGTGAGTGTCGGCGGCGCACTGGCGCGGGCCGCGCTCGGCGCGTTCCTGCGCGGCGCGAAGGAGATGGCGCAGGACGGCACGTTTACGTTCACGCAAGCGGCCGTTCCCGGGCGCGATATCAACCGCTGGTTTGCGTCGCCGGATAATTCACCGGTTTTGTTCGGTGAATGAGTGTAAATAAATCGTGGGATCGTTCCCAATCGAAAAGTTGATTGATAATAATCAATCGATTTCACGTCAGAATTAAACGTCGGTGACGACGAAAAATACATCGTCTATTCTCCGCATTTCGCCCGTTCGACCGGGTCCGGCGCGCAAGCCGCGCCGGATCGGGCGGCCGGGCATCCGCCGGGCGCGTCGATGGCGCGCATTGTTGCATTTTCCCGATCATGACATTTTTGAAAAGGGGAGTTGCCGGCCGGTTTTTTGATTGATAATCTGCGGCACGTTCGAATGAACAGTTGGTGGGCTGCCGGGAATATCGATATATAAAAATGCTGAGAGAGCGATGACGATCCGAGAAAATCAACGCGTCAGGTTTCGCGTCGGCGATGTCGTGACGCTGAAGACGGGCGGGCCGCGCATGACCGTGACCTATGCCGGGCCGGTCGTATTCGACGACGGCGACTGGCTGATCTGCCAGTGGTTCGACGAACACGGCGAATTCCGGCAGGAAATGTTCCCTCACGACACCGTGGCGCCGGAGCCGCGCGCGATTTCGGCCGGGCGTGTCCGCATGCGCATGCAGTCGCATCGCTACCGCTCGGCTGCCTGACATTCACCTGACATCGCGAGGCGGTCGCACGCGGCGCCCGCGCCGCGACATTTCACGCCGGCCCGAAACATGCGGCGGTGCACTGCGTCGATACTGTCTGCATGAACCCGACCGATCCCATCGCAGCGGTTACGCACCGCGATCCCTATCCCTACTATGCGGCGCTCGTCGACGGGTCGCCGCTCGCGTTCGACGCCACGCTCGGCCTGTGGGTCGCGAGCCGCGCGGCCGCCGTGACGGCCGTGCTCGGCCATCCGGCCTGCCGCGTACGCCCGCTGGACGCGCCCGTGCCGCCCGCGTTGCGCGGCACGACAGCCGGCGCGCTGTTCGGCGAGCTGGTGCGCATGAACGACGGCGCGTTGCGGCACGACGTGCCGAAGCAGGCGCTGCGCACGGCGTTCGCGCCGATCGATGCGGCTGCACTGCGCGACCGTGCCATGCAGCTCGCCGCGCGGCGCCTGCCGCCGCCGGGCGATGCCGGCGCGCTGAATGCGTGGTGCATGACGGTGCCCGTCTGCGCGGTCGCGGATCTGCTGGGCTTCGACGAGACGCAGCTCGACGCGATCGCGGCGCAGGTGGTCGACTTCGTCGCGGCGCTGTCGCCGCTGTCCGATGCCGAGGCGCTGGCCCGCGCGAGCGACGCCGCGCGACAATTGCTCGACCGGATGACGGTGCGCGTCGCGCAGACGCGTGCGCACGACGGCACGCTCGTCGCCGCCGTGCAGCAGGCGGCCCGTGCGGCGGGCTGGCAGGCAAGCGGCGCGCTGGTCGCGAACCTCGTCGGGCTGCTGTCGCAGACGTGCGAGGCGACCGCCGCCTGGCTCGGCAATGCGCTGGTGGCGTGGAACGGGGGCGCGGAATCGGGCTTGGAAGCGGGCTTAGAAGCGGGCGCGAGCGCCGCGCGCGTCGTGCCGGACGATGCCGCGCTTGACGCGTTCGTTGCCGAAGTCGGGCGCTTCGATTCACCGGTGCAGAACACGCGCCGCTTCGTCGCATCGCGCACGACGATCGAAGGCGTGACCGTCGAAGCCGGCGACGCGATCCTCGTCGTGCTCGCCGCGGCGAACCGCGACCCGGCCGTGCATCGCGATCCGCACCGGCTGATGCCCGGCCGCGCGGCCGGGCCGAATTTCGGTTTCGGCACGGGGCCGCACGGCTGCCCGGGCGAGCGGATCGCACGGGCGGTGACAGCGGGGGCGTTCGGGGCGTGGCTGCGTGCGGGCGGCGGGCCGCGGCACGACGGGCTGGCGTGGCATTACCGCGCGTCGACCAACGTCAGGATGCCGAAGTTCGACGCGGCAGGGTGATCGGGAAAGAGGGACTTAACGGCAGCCTTGCTTTTCCGCCCATTGCTCCTGGGCGGCGACACGGCGCTGCACACGTTCGACGAGACCGGTTGAAAAGGTCCGCATGCTGATGCCGCGACGCTTGGCGAGGATCGTCTGCGCGACATCGGTGCGGGGGTTCGGCTGGCAGGCCCAGTACAGCGTCATCAGCCAGCCGATGCCGGTCCACCCGAACAGCGCGTTGAACATCGCGACCGTCAGCTTGTCGTGCCGGCCACGCCGGTCGGCAATGACCGCCGGCAGAAAATAGATCGCGATCGCGGCCACCGAACCGGCCACTTGAATCAGGACTGCGTTCTGCATGTTGCTGCTCCATCCGAACTGCAATGGAGCCGATTGTCGCGCTTTTTTCGTTCGCGTGCAGGCCGCGCTCAGACAATTGATTGTTGCGGTTTTAATGATGATCAGCCGGCTTCGGTGTCCGCCGGCTGCATTTCGTTGCTCAGCGCGAAACCTTCGTCGCGCCAGCCCGTCACGCCGCCGATCATCAGCTTGACCGGCCGGCCGAGGTGCGCGAGCCGGATCGCCGCGCGCGCGGCGCCGTTGCAGTGCGGGCCCGCGCAGTAGACGACGAACAGCGTGCCGGCCGGATAGCCGGCGAGCTTGCTCTCGATGATCTTGCGGTGCGGCAGGTTGCGCGCGCCGGGCACGTGACCGGCGGCGAACTGGTCGGGGCCGCGCACGTCGAGCAGCACGAAATCGGGCGCACCCGATGCGAGCGCGTCGTGCACGTCCCAGCAATCGGTCTCGAAGCGCAGCGACGCCTCGAAATGCGCGAGGGCGGCGGGGCTGTCGGCAGCGGGGACGGCGGTGACGTAGGACATGGTCGAGTTCTCCTGAAGGTTGCGCGGAACGCAGTGGAATGAAGGGCAGTATCGCGGTTCGGCGACCGTCGCGGCAGTGGCGCGATCGACAAGTTCCGGTAACATCGCGCCATGCACAATCATCTCGTCGTCGCGCTCGCCTACGATCGCCTCTGCACCTTCGAATTCGGCTGCGTGGTCGAACTGTTCGCGCTCGAACGCCCCGAGCTCGGGGTCGACTGGTATCGCTTCGCGGTCTGCGCGAGCGAGCCGGGGCCCGTGCGCGCGGCGGGCGGCATCACGGTCGCCGCGCCGTATCGGCTCGCGACGCTCGATCGCGCCGATACCATCGTGATTCCCGGCTGGCGCGATCCGGACGAACCGCCGCCGGAACCGTTGCTGAAGAAGCTGCGGGCCGCGCATCGCCGTGGCGCGCGGCTTTGCTCGATCTGCTCGGGCGTGTTCGTGCTGGCCGCGGCCGGCGTGCTCGACGGCCTCACGGTGACGACCCACTGGCGCTATGCGGAGAAACTGCAGGCGCGTTATCCCGCGCTGCGCGTGAATCCCGATGCGCTTTACGTCGACGAAGGTCAGGTCGTCACGTCGGCCGGATCGGCGGCGGGGCTCGACATGCTGCTGCATCTCGTGCGCCGCGATCACGGCGGCGCGATCGCGAACCGGGTCGCGCAGCGCCTCGTGCTGCCGCCGCATCGCGACGGCGGCCAGGCGCAGTTCGTGCCGCGCCCGGTCGCGCCGGGTGGCACCGACCGCCTCGCGAAGCTGATCGACTGGATGCGCGCGCACGCGGCCGAGCCGCATACGCTCGCGTCGCTCGCCGCGCAGGCCGCGATGAGCACGCGCACGCTGCAGCGGCAGTTCGCGGACGCGACGGGGATGTCGCCGCTCGCATGGCTGATCCGCGAACGCGTGAACGTGGCGAAGGACATGCTCGAAGCGCATCCCGCGCTGTCGCTCGCGCAGGTGGCGGCGCGTGCGGGGTTCGGTTCAGAGGAGTCGCTGCGGCGGCATTTCCGGCGCGTCGCGGCGACGAGCCCGGCCGCGTACCGGCGCGGGATGGATCGCGGCGTAAGATCGCAGGACGCTTGAGCGCCGCGCTGTTGCGCGGTGGCTTTCGTACCCGGCGGCGCACCGCCTGACCGGGGCATTCCGGACGAAAGCGCAACAAACCAACAACATGACACTCAGAGAGAACCTCGGATTCGGCTTCATGCGCGATGACGCGCACGTCTATTGCCACGATGGCCCGCTGCGGGACCGCGCCGGCAACCTCATCGAAGGCATCGCGATCGACAGCTTCCGGCCGTTGTCCCGGTATCTGGCGACGGACGGCGTGCGTGCCTATGCGTGCACTTTCACGTGGTTGCGCTTCACCGTGCTCGACGTCGACGCCGCGACGTTTCGCCTGCTGGACGAGTCGCATGCCGTCGACGCGAACCATGTCTATTTTCAAAACCGGAAGCTTGCCGGCGCGTCGCCTGCGCGCTTTCGGCTGCTGAGCGAATCATGGGGGCATGACGACCGTTACCTGTATCACTACGGCAAGCGCATGCGCGGCGCGGATCCCGCGACGCTGCGTTGGGTCGGCGCGTATCTGGTCGACGCACAGCGCGTCTGGTACGGCGGGCGGGCACTGGAAGGCGCCGATGCGGCGAGCTTTGTCAGCGCGGATGAAGTGGCGCAGGATCAGGCGACCGACCGCGCGCGTCCCTACCGTTACGGCCATGCGGATGATCCCGGCCCGCGCGAGCAATGGGAACGCAACTGGTCGCCGTTCTTCGCCGCGCGTCCCGAATTGCAGGGGTACTGGTGGCATGCGCTGATCGGGCAGCCCGTGGCGGACGTATCGACGCGGGAACTCGGCGGCGGATACCGGGTGGTCGGCGATCAGGTGTACCTGCACGACCTGCCGCTGCTCGAACCGGACGCGGGGACGGTCCGATGGCTCGGCGATTCATTCATCGCGGACCGCTCGCGGCTCTATTCGTATTCGGAGTACCACAAGGGCTTTCTTCGCGGAGGGCCGCTTCCGGGCGATCCTGCGCAGTGGCGGCATCTTGGCGGGCCGTGGTATCAGGCCGGCGACCATTGCTATCGGCAGCAATGGCGCGGCCATGCGGAGGCCGCGAAGGTCGACGGCAAGACGTTCGAGATCCTGAACGATACATATGCGAAGGATCGCAATGGCGTGCTGTGCATGCTGGTACGCAAGCGCGGCATCGATCCCGCACGAATCGAAGTCGTCGGCGACGACCATCTGCGGGAGGGGGACCGGCTGTTCTATTTCGGCAAGGAAGTGAAGGCCAGGTTCGACGCCCCGACGGCCGAACCGGTCGGTCACGGCTTTCTGCGCGACGGGCAGGGGCGATTGCTGCACTACAACCAGCCGTATCGGCGCGGCGTCGACGGAGAGACGCTCACGTTCCTGTCCGAGTATTTCGCACGGGACCGCGCGCGGGCCTACGTCTATTGCAACGGCGCCGAACTCGTGCCGCTGCCCGGCGTCGATCCGGCCGCCTTTCGTCTGGAGCAACCCGATATCGGCACGGACGGCAGTCGTCGCTACGTGTATCAGGCATGGCTGGCTGCGTGGCGCGCGCGTGACTGGTCACCGATGCCCGACTACGTGCCGCCGGACTACGTGGCGCCCGAAGCGGGAGCACGGGCCGATGCCGGACCGGCGCCCGAATCGGTGTCGGCGAACGGGTTCCGGCAGGCGTCGCCCGCCGGGCCGGACGCCGCCCGCCGGGCGTGCGTGATCGAATGGTCGCGCGACGAGACGGGCGAACCGCGACTCGTCGTGGCCGGCGACGGATTCTGCGACATCTGGGATCTGGCGCAGCGGCAAGTGGTCGCGTCGTTTGCGCTGCCTCGTCCGTTCGTGCCCGACGAGACGGACGCGACGGCCATGGACCGACTGCGCAATGTGCCGGTGAGCGCGTCGGCCGATGCGTCGTTGTCGACGCTGATTGTCGCGTACTGGGACAACACGGCACTTTACCGGGTCGATGCCGCGAGCGGTGCAGCGGACGCGTGCTGGCGGGCAGACAGCCGTTATGACGATCTGGAACGGGTTCATCTGTCGCCCGACGCGCGCGAAGCGTGGGTGCGCATCCGCAACCGGCTCTATCGCGTGCCGCTCGCCGGCGACGGCACGCTCGACGTGCTCGATTACGATCTGGCCGACCAGCGTTTCCAGGACGCTCCGTTCGCGGTGAGCGCCAGCCGGCATCGCCGTGCATTCGCGCGGGACGCGGCGCTGACGGTGCGCACGGATGGCGCGACCGATTGCGACATACCCGGTGCGGACAACGGCTTTCCATGCGCGTTTTCGGACGACGGCACGCGCGTGCTGGCGCGCGACGCGAAATTCGTGTTGCGCGAGTTCGACGTCGACAGCGGCAAGCGCCTGGCGTTGCATCGTGGCGGCTGGTGCGAGCGCAAGTGGTTCAAGAGCCAGGCCGGCTGGATCGGCGGGCGCCCCGTGTTCGTCGGCCTGCCGATGGGCGGGCAGGGCGAGGTCGACATCTGGGATGTGCTCGACAACCGGCTGCTGTTTCGCATCGAGGCCGCCGCACGCGTGCCCGAGCCGGACGCGGGCTGACACCGTCGCGACGCTGCGGCCGGTCGCGGGAACAACGCCGGGCGATTCCGAAGCCGATGCGAGCGGCCGACGCGATCGCGCCGTGATACGGCGCATGCATCCTCCAACCCGGCGACGACGGTGCAGCGCAGGCGGCCGGTGACCGGAGCAACCGGCCGCGTGTACTGAACGGCCGCGTGCCATCGCGGCCGGTGCAGGCTCACCGCGGAATGGTGTCGCGCGCCTTCTGCTTGATGCACGCGATCCGGTACACGCCATCTTCGACTTCGACACCGTGCGTGTCGTGCGTGAAGCCCGGGAAGCGCAGGTCGTACTGCTCGAGCGCCTTCAGGTAGCCGAGCAGCGGGCCGTCGGCCGGCCCTGCGTTCTCGCCGGGCATCAGCAGCGGAATGCCGGGCGGATAGGGCACGACGCCCGTCGCGACGGTGCGGCCTTCCATCTCCGACAGCTCCAGCATCTCGATGTCGTTGTGCACGAGATGCTCGAACGCCTCGGCCGGGCTGTAATCGGGCTTCGGCAGCGTCGAGAAGCCGCGCGACATCATCTCGGTCGTCTTCAGGTCGCTCATCGCGCTGAACATCAGGTCGCACAGGTCGCGCAGGCCGAGCTTGCCGTAGCGTTCCGGATAGCGCGCGACGAGTTCGGGCAACGCCTGTTCAAGCGACACGTTCGCATCGTAGTCGCGCTTGAAGTCGAGCAGCGTGTTGACGAGCGTGCCCCACTTGCCCTTCGTCACGCCGAGCGAGAACAGGAACAGGATCGTGAAGTCGGTCGTCTTCTCGACGACGATCCCGTGCCGGTCGAGATACGCGGTGACGACCGATGCCGGAATGCCGACCGGCATCAGCCCGCCGTGCGATGCGACGCCCGGCGTGACGATCGACACCTTGATCGGGTCGAGCATGCAGTAGTCGTCCTCGATTTCGCCGAAGCCGTGCCACGTGTCGCCCGGATGCAGTACCCAGCACGACGGGTCGGTGGCGAGCAGCGTCTCGTCCGCTTCGTGGAAGCGCACGCGGCGGCCCGTCTTGCGATCGACGACGTTGTCGGGCTGCCAGCCGTTGAAGAACCAGTCGTTGTTCTCCGCGCATTCCGCATGCAGGCGCGCAAGCATCTGGCGGAACGCGACGGCCTCGCGGATCGCGTCGGTCGTCAGCGCCTCGCCGCCGGGGCCGTCCATCATCGCGGCGCTCACGTCGTTCGACGCGATGATCGCGTAGTTCGGCGACGTCGACGCATGCATCATGTACGCCTCGTTGAAGCGCGCATGCTCGATCGGGTTGCGGCCGTCGCGGACGTGGATGAACGACGCCTGCGACAGCGCGGCGAGCAGCTTGTGCGTCGATTGCGTCGCGAACACCGTCGGCTTGCTCGCGTCGTGCTGCGACGGATCGCCGTGCATCGCGTGACGGTCGCGGTAGATCGGGTTGAAGCGCGCGTAGCCGTACCACGCCTCGTCGAAGTGCAATCGGTCGACGCTCTGCCCGAGCAGTTCCTCGACGCGTGCGACGTTGTAGCAGAGGCCGTCGTACGTCGAGTTCGTGATCAGCGCATGCACGGGCGTCGGGTCGATGCCGTCGCGGCCGCGCACGAGCGGGTTCGCGTCGATCGCGAGCCGCACGGCGGCGGCCGTCAGCCGTTCCGGCATGATCGGCCCGATGATCCCGTAGTGGTTGCGCGACGGAATCAGGTAGGTCGGAATCGCGCCGGACATCGTCATCGCGTGCTCGGCCGACTTGTGGCAGTTGCGGTCGCACAGCGCGACCTGGTTGCGCGTGACGCTCGCCATCAGGATCACGCGGTTCGACATCGACGAGCCGTTCGTCACGTGATACGTGCGGTGCGCGCCGAACACGCGCGCCGCGTAGCGTTCGCTTTCGCCGATCGGGCCGGAGTGGTCGAGCAGCGAGCCGAGTTCGCCGACCGAGATCGACAGGTCCGAGCGGAACAGCGCCTCGCCGAAGAATTCGAAGTACGCGCGGCCGACCGGCGATTTCAGGAACGCGGTGCCGCCGGTGTGACCGGGTGTGTGCCACGAGTATTCGTACACGCGCGAGAATTTCGCGAGCGCGCGGAACATCGGCGGCAGCACGGTCTCGCGGTAGCGTTCGATCGCGGCGACGATCCGCCCGCCGATGAACGCGGTGGTGTCCTCCAGCATCCAGATGAAGTCGTCGGCCTTGCGCATCGCGTCGACGGGAATCGCGGATGCGCTGGCACGGCTCGCGAGCAGGAACACGGGCACGGTCGCGTTGCGCGCGCGCATCGCGTCGAGCACGGCCTGCGCGGGAGCGTGGCCGGCGTCGTTGCCGAGTTCCCAGTTGAGCAGCAGGCACTGGATGGCCGGATCGGCGGCGACGACCGCGCAGGCATCGTCGGCGGACGTCGCGATCACGACGTCGACGAGCCGGGTGCGCAGTTCCTCGGCAAGCGCCGTCGCGGCGCGCCCGGTGGCCGTGCGTTCGTCGATGTCATGCTGCACGAGCAGCGCCTTCATGCCGAGGCGGCGGAAGGCCGGTTGGGTCAAGGATGCGGTCATGTGTCATTCCCCCGTTTGCTGGGTTGCCTGGGCGCTCGCGGCAACGGCCGGCGAGCGCGCGTGAAGGGTGTCGGCCTGGTGACGGCCCACGGAAATCCAGAAGGTCGCGGCGAGCGCGGCGATGGTCACGCCGAGCGCGAGATAGCGCACCCAGCGCGGCGAGCGGCCGCCCGGATGCACGTGGGTTTCCTCGATCTCGCGCTGGCGGTTGATCGACAGCTCGTAGAAGACGATCGTCGCGACGACGAAGATCAGCGACCAGCGCGTCTGCTGGCCGTCGGAGCCGACCATCGCCCACAGCGCGTAGACGGCGCCGATCAGGCCGACGATCGTGTAGAACGTGAACTGGTGCGACGGCATCTTGCCGTAGCCGAGCACCTTGATCGCGATGCACGAATAGATGTACGGCAGCAGCGTCATGATCACGGCGATCGACGCGATCTTGCCGAACTGCTCGCTGGCGCTCGGCGACATCGTCGCGAGCACCTGCACCGACATGATCAGCGCGACGATCGCGAGGCCGGCCGACGGCACGTTCTTCGAGTTGACGCGCGCGAACACGCTGGCGAACAGGCCGTCGTCGGCCGCGGCCTTCGCGGTTTGGCCGACCAGCAGCGTCCAGCCCGCGAGCGAGCCGAGGCAGCCGAGCGCCGCGCACAGCGCGACCGCGTTCGCGGCCGTATTGCCGAGCGCGAGGCGCGCGGCATCCGCGAACGGCGCGCTCGACGCGAGCAGCGCCTTGTTCGGGATCATCCCCATGATCACGGTCGAGCTGAGCACGTAGCAGACGGCCGCGAGCACCACGCCGCCGACGGTCGCGATCGGCACGTTGCGCGACGGGTTCTCGACGACGCCGGCCGATACCGATGCGCTTTCCACGCCGATGAACGCCCACAGCGTGAAGTTCAGCGTCGCGCCGATCGCGCTGAAGCTGTTGGTGCCCGACACGTTCCAGCCGGCGAAATACACGTCCTTGCTGAACCAGAACCAGCCGAACACGGCCATCCCGAGGATCGGCACGAGCGCGAAGACCGTCGTGACCGACTGCACGCGGCCGACGACGTTCGGCCCGAGGATGTTCGCGTACGTGAACAGCCAGATCACGAAGATCTGCGCGAGCGCGAACACGAGCGGATCCTTCAGTACCGGGAAGAAATGCGTGAGGTAGCCGAGGCCGGCGACCGCGAGGCCGACGTTGCCGAGCACGTTCGCGAGCCAGTAGATCAGGTTGGTCTGGTAGCCCATGTACGGGCCGAACGACTTGCGCGCATACGCGTACGGGCCGCCGGCGGCCGGGTCGATCGCGGCGAGCTTCGCGAACACGAGCGCGAGCGACACGGCGCCGACGACGGTGATCAGCCAGCCGAAGATCGCGATGCCGCCGGTCGCGGCGAGGTTCGCGGGCAGCATGAAGACGCCGGAGCCCATCATGTTGCCCGCGACCATCAGCGTGGCGGGAATGACGCCGATTTTCGGCGCGGAAGCCGCGTCCGGCGTGGCGGCGGCGCGGGAGGAGGACGAGCTGGCATCGGACATGCGACGCTCCTTGAGAAGGCGTGTTTCGGTTGAGGTAACGCGGTGTGGCGCCGGTCGACGATTCCGGTGTGGTTCGTCGTTTTAATTGACGCGTTCATGTTATCGCTCGGAGCGATTATTAATAAGGGTAAACGCTTGTATTTAATAACTTGAATATTGATCAATGTCATTGAAGCCGGTGAAACGGTGTTTGGCTTCGGGTTCGGCGGCCCGTGTGGAAAGGCTGGAGCGTGTTTTTGCCGATTCCGGTCCGGACGGGTTGGATCGTGCCGCGGAAGCTTCGAAGAATAATCGCTTTTACTAACCGGTTAAATCAATTCGTGACGCAAATGGCGTGGCAATTGGAGTTTGAGTTTGTCGGTTATTATCGGGCGCATTAAATGCGTGCCGCCGGCGCGCGCGACCACCGCTTCTTCCCCGAGGATGATTCCGATGACGACGCTGCCTTCCCGTTTGCCGCTGATCCAGGCCCCGATGGTCGGTTCACTGAGCCCGCTCGCGATCGCCGTGTGCGAAGCGGGCGGGCTCGGCTCGCTCGCCTGCGCGGCACTGGGTCCGCAGCAATTGCGCGACGAGATCGCGGCGATCCGGGCGCGCACGCCCGCCCCGTTCAACGTGAACTTCTTCTGCCATACGCCGCCGGCGCCCGATGCCGCGGTCGACGCGCGCTGGCGCGCGGCGCTCGCGGGCTACTACGCGGAAGTCGGGCTCGATCCGGCCGACGTGAAGGGCGGCCCCGGACGCGCGCCGTTCGACGATTCGATGTGCGCGGTCGTCGAAGAGCTGCGGCCGGCCGTCGTGAGCTTTCACTTCGGGCTCCCGGACGATCCGCTGCTCGATCGCGTGCGGCGCACGGGCGCGCAGGTCGTCTCGTCCGCGACAACCGTCGAGGAAGCGCTCTGGCTGGATGCGCGCGGCGTCGACGCGATCGTCGCGCAGGGCGCGGAGGCCGGCGGCCATCGCGGCATGTTCCTGACCGACGACATCCATGCGCAGCCGGGCCTGTTCGCGTTGCTGCCGCAGATCGTCGACGCGGTGCGCGCGCCGGTGATCGCCGCCGGCGCGATCGCCGACGGGCGCGGCATTGCGGCCGCGTTCGCGCTCGGCGCGCGCGCGGTGCAGATCGGCACGGGTTACCTGCTGACGCCGCAGGCCGGCCGCTCGGCGCAGCATCGCGCGGCGGTGCGCGCCGCGCGCGACGACGGCACGCGCCTGACCAACCTGTACACGGGCCGCCCCGCGCGCGGGCTGCTGACGCGCTTCATGCGCGAACAGGGGCCGATGAGCGCGCTCGCGCCGGCGTTTCCGCTCGCGACGGCCGTGGTCGATCCGCTGCGCGGCGCGTTCGAGCGGCAGGGCCGCGACGACTTCTCGGTGCTGTGGTCGGGCGAGGCCGCGGCGCTCGCGCGTGAAGAGGATGCGGGCGAACTGACGCAGCGCCTGTGGCGCGATGCGCTGGCATGTGCGGCGGGGCTGCGCGACGCGTTTCCGCAGGCGCGCTGAGCGACCGGGAAGGGGGCGCCGGCGCGGGAGCATCGGCGTATCATCTGGGTTTTCGTCAGCCCGATCCAGGCACCCCCCACCATGACCTCCGTCGACACTACCCCCGTCCTCGACCATGACAAGCTCGTTACCTTCATCGAGCGCAAGTGGAACGATGAAATCCTCCATGCACTGACCGACTACATCGCGATCCCCGCGAAGAGCCCTGCATTCGACCCCGACTGGGCAAAGCGCGGTTATCTCGAGCGCGTCGTCACCGATGCCGCGCAGTGGGCCGAGCGACAGCCCGTGAAAGGCCTGAAGCTCGAGATCGTGCGCCTGCCGGGCCGCACGCCGGTGATCTTCTTCGAATCGCCCGCCACGCGCTCGGGCAGCACCGACACGATCCTGCTGTACGGCCACCTCGACAAGCAGCCCGAATTCGACGGCTGGCGCGCGGACCTCGGCCCGTGGACGCCGAAGTACGAGAACGGCAAGCTGTACGGCCGCGGCGGCGCGGACGACGGTTATGCGATCTACGCGAGCCTCGCCGCGCTCGGCGCGCTCGACGAGCAGGGCATCGAGCGGCCGCGTTGCGTCGGCCTGATCGAGACCTGCGAGGAGTCGGGCAGCTACGACCTGCTGCCGTACGTCGACGCGCTGCGCGACCGGCTCGGCCAGGTGTCGCTCGTCGTGTGCCTCGATTCGGGCGCCGGCAACTACGACCAGATGTGGCTCACCACGTCGCTGCGCGGGCTGGTATCCGGCGACCTGCAGGTCGAGGTGCTCGAGGAAGGCGTGCATTCGGGCGTGTTCGGCGGCATCGCGCCGTCGAGCTTCCGCGTGATGCGCCAGCTGTTCGAGCGCCTGGAAGATGCGAAGAACGGCAACCTGCTGCCGGGCGTGTTCCATTGCGAGATTCCCGACAGCCGCGTGCGCGAAGCCGACGCAGCCGCCGCCATCCTCGGCGACGCCGTGTGGAAGGGGCTGCCGTGGGCCTGCGGCGCGGACGGCAAGCCGGTGCTGCCGACCACCACCGATCCGCGCGAGGCGCTGCTGAATTCGACGTGGCGCCCGTCGCTGTCGGTGACCGGCGCGGCCGGCATGCCGGCGCTCGCGGATGCGGGCAACGTGCTGCGTCCGCGCACCGCGTTCAAGCTGTCGCTGCGCCTGCCGCCGCTCGTCGACGCCGCGCAGGCCGTGCAGCAACTGAAGGAACTGCTCGAACTCGACCCGCCGTATAACGCGAAGGTCACGTTCAAGCCGGACGCGGGCGCCGCGACGGGCTGGAGCGCTCCGGATCTCGCGCCGTGGCTCGCGTCGTCGCTCGATGCCGCGTCGCGTCGCCACTTCGGCGCCGATTGCGCGTACATGGGCCTCGGCGGCACGATCCCGCTGATGAACGTGTTGCAGGAAGGTTTCCCGTCCGCCCAGTTCATGGTGTGCGGCGTGCTCGGGCCGAAGTCGAACGCGCACGGCCCGAACGAATTCCTGCACGTGCCGTACGCGAAGAAGCTGACGGCGGCGGTCGCGGACGTGATCGCGACCGCGCGCTGAGCGCCACGACTGCCCGACCCGACCTGACGGAACCTTGCCGATGACCGCCTTGCCGACGCCCGATACCGAACCGCTGCGCATGCGCGCCGAACCGCTGCATGCATTCGTCGCGGCACTCTGGGAACGGGCCGGCAGCAGCGAGCGGGAGGCACGGCTCGTCGCCGATCACCTGGTCGGCGCGAATCTCGCGGGCCACGATTCGCACGGGATCGGGATGATCCCGAACTACGTCGCGTCGTGGCGGGAAGGGCAGTTGCAGTTGAACGGGCACGCGTCGATCGTCCGCGACGGCGGCGCGGTGCTGACGATCGACGGCGGGCGCGGCTTCGGCCAGGTGATCGCGTTCGAGGCGATGGTCGAAGGGATCGAGCGTGCGCGGCGCATGGGCATCTGCGCGATCGGGCTGCGCGATGTGCATCATCTCGGCCGCATCGGGCACTGGGCCGAGCAGTGCGCGCGCGCGGGGCTCGTGTCGTTCCATTTCGTCAACGTGCCGGGCGACCTGCTGGTCGCGCCGCTGCACGGCACCGATCCGCGCTTCGGCACGAACCCGTTCTGCGCCGCGTATCCGCGTGCGGGCAGGCCGCCGCTACTGCTCGATTTCGCGACGAGCGCGATCGCGTACGGCAAGACGCGCGTCGCGCACAACCAGGGCAAGCGCGTGCCGGCCGGGTCGCTGATCGACCATCGCGGCCAGCCGACCGACGATCCGGCCGTGATGCACGAGCAGCCGTTCGGCGCGCTGCTGCCGTTCGGGCTGCACAAGGGGTACGCGCTGGCGGCGATGTGCGAGATTTTCGGCGGTGCGCTCGTCGGCGGGCATACGACCTACGGCGACACGCTGCAGAAGACGAGCGCGATCGTCAACGGGATGCTGTCGGTGCTGATCGACCCGAAGGCATTCGATGCGGCCGATGCGGAGCGTGAGGCCGATGCGTTCGTCGCATGGGCCAAGGCGTCGCCGCAGGCCGGTGACGCGCCGGTACAGGTGCCGGGCGAGCCGGAAGAGACGAGCCGCGCGGCGCGCGGGGCCGGCGGCATTCCGGTCGATCGCGCGACGTGGCGGCAGATCCGCGAGAGCGCGGCGGCGGTCGGCTTCGACGACGCGGCGCTCGACGCGTGGACGCAGCGTTGCACGGAGCGTGCATGAGCTGGCAATCGGAGAAGGCACACGGCGAGGAGATCGCGTATCAGCTCGCACCGCTCGGCAAGGTCGAGGTCGCGCGGTTCTTCAGCGGGGCGGCGATGCGGCTCGATGGCGTGATGTTCGGCTTCATGTCGCGCGGGTCGCTGTTCCTGCGTGTCGACGACGTGAACCGTCCGGCGTTCGTCGCGGCGGGGATGGGGCCGTTCTCGTATGCGAGGCCCACGCGTACCGTCGCGCTGGAGGGTTACTACGAAACCCCGGCCGACGTGCTCGAGGATGCGGGTGCGCTGTTCGACTGGTGCCGCAGCGCGTATCGCGCGGCGCTGCTGGCGGGGCCGCCGAAGCGAAAGGCGAGGGCGGCGGCGAAGCCGGTGCCGGAAGTGGCGCCGGTGGTGAAGCGGGTGGCGGCGGCAGCGAAGCCGGCGGAGAAGTCTGCGGCAAAGCCGGCAGTGAAGCGGGCAACGCAACCGGCGGCCAAGCCAGCGGCAAAGGCGGCAGCGAAACCGGTAGCGAAACCGGTAGCGAAACCGACAGCGAAACCAGCAACTAAACCACCGGCGAAGCGCAAGCAAACCTGATGCCGGTCGAGCGAAGCGACACCTTCGCGAATTTCGCTTTCCTTTCTTTCGATCTCGAACGTGTCGGGGCGATTCGCACGACACGCGGCGCATAACGGGTGCCAGGCGGTGCGCCCGCGCAGGTGCGTAAAGTCATGCGGCTTGCCGCACCGCACATCCCCCGTGCTTCACAACGGCGGCCCCGGCGTTTATGATCGGCGCGGGTTGCACCCGTGACTGGCGCGACCCGCGCCGGCCTCGCCGCCGGCTCCAACGAACGGCGCATCGTATGCCGCGCGGGACGCTTCCCCACTCATCATTCCAGACGGAGACAACCGATGCTCGTCCTGATTCTCGGTTTAGCGATCTTCCTCGGTGTGCACTCGATCCGGATCGTCGCGGACGGCTGGCGGTCGGCGACGATCGAGCGAATCGGCGAGAAAGGCTGGAAGGGCCCCTATGCGATCGCATCGATCATCGGCTTCGTGCTGATCGTCTGGGGTTACGGCATCGCGCGCCAGGGCGCGACGCTGCTGTGGGTGTCGCCGGTCGGTGTGCGCCACCTCACCGGCATGCTGACCGCGATCGCATTCGTGCTGATCGCCGCCTCCTACGTGCCCGGCAACCGAATCAAGACGCTCGTCGGCCATCCGATGGTGGCCGGCGTGGCGGTCTGGGCGATCGCGCACCTGCTCGCGAACGGCACGCTGCACGCCGTCGTGCTGTTCGGCGCCTTCTTCGTCTGGTCGCTCGTCGATTTCGTCGTGTGGCGCGCGCGCGACCGCCGCGAAGGCGTTCGTTATCCGGCGGGCAGGCTGTCGGGCGACGTCGTGGCGATCGTGGCCGGGCTCGTCGTCTGGGCCGTCTTCGTGCTGTTCCTGCACGGCTGGCTGATCGGCGTGCGGCCGTTCGGCTAAGCCGCCAGGCACTTGAGCGGCTGAGCCGCCGAGGGGCCGAGAAGCCAAGCGGTTGAGCAACTGACTGGCCGAGCGGCGCCGGCCAGCGCGCCGCCCGCCGAGGGCGACGGTCAGCGCAGCTTCGCGCCCGCCGTTTCGCCGAGTTGCGCCGGCTTGCGGCGCAGGAAATACGCCGCGACGATCGCGAGCGCCGTCGATACCGTGAACCAGAACTGGAAGCGCGAATCCGGGTTGAATGCCTGCGAGCCGAGCACGGCGACGAGCGCCAGCAGCGCGACCCAGTTCGACACCGGATAGAACCACGCGCGGAACGCCGCCGGGTCGCGTCGCTCGTGCTTCGTCTGCCGGCGCATCGCGAAGTGCGCGACGATGATGAAGATCCACACGATCATCACGAACGCGCCGCTGCTTTTTGCGAGCATCAGGAACAGGTCGCCGCCGCTCACGAAGTGAACGCCGAGGATCGACACGCAGATCGCGAGGCACAGCACGAGCGCGTTCATCGGCACGCCTTTCGCGTTGGTACGGCCGAACATCGCGGGCGCGTGCCCGCGCTGGCTGAGCGAGAACAGCATGCGCGAGTTCGAGAACAGGAACGAGTTCATCACCGACATGAACGACACGAACAGCACGATCTTCATCGCGACGGCCGCGCCCGTGAAGCCCGCCATGCCGAACAGCGACACGTACGGCGATTTCAGGTTGGCCTTGTCCGTCCACGGCATGCACAGGATCAGGATCGACACCGAGCCGACGTAGAACACCATCACGCGCACGATCACGCTCTTGATCGCGCGGATCACGTTCTTGCTTGGGTTCTCGGATTCGCCCGCCGCCACGGCCGCGATTTCGCTGCCGCCGAGCGAGAAGATCACGACCATCACGCCGGCAAGCACGGGCGAAATGCCGTTCGGCATGAAGCCGCCGTGATCCGTGATGTTCACGAGCCCGGGCGCCGGAATGCGCGGCTGGAAGCCGAGCAGGATCGATGCGCCGAGCGCCATGAACACGACGATCGTTGCGACCTTCGCGAACGACAGCCAGTATTCCGCTTCGCCGAACGAGCGCACCGAGTACGCGTTGCTCGCGATCAGCGTCACGAGCATGAACAGTGCGCCGGCCCACACGGGCAGCCACGGCAGGAAATCGTTGAGGATCGCGCCGAGCAGGATCGCCTCGACGGTGATCGTCATCATCGACTTGAACCAGTACAGCCAGCCGACCGCGAAGCCGGCCCATTCGCCGAGATAGCTGCTCGCGTAGGTGGAGAACGAGCCGCTGTCGGGATTGCGGGACGCCATTTCGCCGAGCATGAACATGACGAGCGTGACGATCACGCCGCCGATCAGGTACGACAGGATCGCCGCGGGGCCGGCGGTCGCGATGATCGCGCCGGAGCCGACGAACAGGCCTGCGCCGATCACGCCGCCAAGCGCGATCATCGTGATGTGCCGTTGTTTGAGGCTTTGCCTCAAAGAATTGTCCTGCATCTCCTACCTCTAGTTATTGTTGGCCGGGAACGCATCGGGCAGCGGCGGCAACGTTCTGCCGCCGCAGGGGCGCCGATGTCGGGGGAGCGTGTGTGACGCGATGTGCCGGGCCGCCGGCGGTGAGTCGGAATGGCGGCCGCGAAGTGCCGGTCGGTGCCCGCGAGAGGGCGATGACGACGGCAACCCGGATTGTGGGCGGACACCGCCGTCACCGCAAACGAGATATGAGAAAGACGTCTTGCGGTTTGCTCATCAATTGCCGTGGCGGCGACAAGCGTGTGCGCGTGTCAGATCGGCTTGACGAACAACCCGATGGTCAGCAATGCGCCGATGCAGACGATCCCGATCCGCAGCACGCGTTCGTTCACGCGATGCAGCGCCCACGTGCCGAGCAGCCCGCCGACGATCGCGCCGCCGCCGAGCGCGAGCGCCTTGCCCCAGTGCAGGTGCGGCGACGTCAGGAACAGCACGACGGCCGATGCGTTCATCACGCCTGCGAGCGCGTTCTTCGTCGACATCGCGTGACGCGGCGACAGGCCGGCCATCGTCAGCACGGCCATCATCAGGAAGCCGAGCCCGCCGCCGAAGTAGCCGCCGTAGATCGCGATCATGAATTGCGAGAACGCGGCCGGGACGGTGCCGAGGTGGGCCGTGCCTTCGCCCGGCTTGCGGAAGAAGCTGCCCCACGCGAATACGATCGTCGCGAACAGCACGAGCCACGGCACGAGGCGCGAGAAGATCGACGAAGGCGTCTTCAGCAACAGCAGCCCGCCGAGCGCGCCGCCGACCACGCTGATCGCGAACATCGCCCGAAACGACAGCTTGCCGACGCCGCGCACCATGTCGCGGCTCGCCCAGCCGGTCGTGACCTGAGCGGGAAACAGCGCGACCGTCGACGTGATGTTCGCCGAGAGCGGCGACATGCCCGACACGATCAGCGCGGGCAGTGTGACGAACGAGCCGCCGCCCGCGAGGGTGTTCTGCAGTCCGGCCCACAGGCCGGCGAGGATGACGAGAGCGAGCATGGGTGCGGGAACGGGGAGGTGGCTGGAGGCCCGCTTGCCGGAAGCGGGCAGGCGCGGCGGACGCTCGATGGTAATGCAGGATCGCGGACGCAGGAAGGCAGACCGGGCGTTCTGCGCGATGCGGTGCAGGTCGTGGTGTGTCGACGCGCTGTTGCGCGGCCCGTCGATGGCGGCCGCGCCGATTGCAATCCCGGCGGCGACACCCGGGCGACGCATGTCCGCTCGCGTGGGAGATCGCCATGGAAAGCGGGATTTAACGCTTCATTACGATAGGTTTACCGGAAAGGTGCTAAATTCGCGCATCGATATCTCGAAAAGTGGCGAGGGTAGACAGATGCTGAAGAAATGGGCCGGAATGGCAGCGATGGTCGGCGCGATGGTGGCGGTCTCGGCGCCTGCCGTGGCGGGTGACA